>NZ_LDUI01000043.1:0-53541 GCF_001043555.1 Chromobacterium sp. LK1
GGCGTTGAAACCAAGCTCAAAATGCTCATGTATCACGTGTACATTCCGCTTTTTCGCTCGTTTTCGCCTTGTCTCGCTCTTGCTCGCGAGACTTTGAACAGGCTCTAAGCACTATTCACCATCGATGGTTTTCCAAGGAGGCTGCAATGTGGCGACGCTGGATCTGGAATGGCAAGCAATGGTTGTTTGACTGGGGCGTGCGTCAGCAACGGCGCTGGGCCGGGCTGAGGCCGCGGCGGCGCAGCCTGGAGCAGGGCGAGTTAAGCTGGCTGGAGCGCGCGGCGCCGGTTGGTGCGCCGGTGCTGGTGTTGCTGCATGGCTTTGGCGCGGAAAAGGACCACTGGGCGATGCTGGCGCGCTGCCTGCCAAAGACCTTCCGGCTGATCGTGCCGGATTTGCCCGGCCACGGCGACAGCATGTCCGGCCTGGACATCAGCTACCGGGTGGAGGCGCAGGCGGATCGCTTGCGCGCCTTTCTGGCGGTTTGGGGCGCGGAGCATGTCCATTTGATCGGCAACTCCATGGGCGGCGCCATCGCCGCCAACTTCGCTGCGCGCTATCCGCGGGCGGTGGCCAGCCTGACCTTGCTCAACGCCGCCGGCGCTGGCGTCAGCGCCAGTGAAATGGCCGAGCTGTGGCAGCGTAGCGGTGAAAACCCGATGCTGGACATGACGAGCGCGGAAGGGGTGCGGGCAATGCTGGACTGGGCGATGTACCAGCCGCCGCGAGTGCCCGGCTTCGCCATCGAGGTGGCGGCGGCGCGCAAGGCGGAGCGCGTCGAGGTGGAGCGCAAAATTTTCGATGACCTGTTCGACAGCGTGGATCAGCGGCCCTTGTTGGCGAGCATCCAGGCGCCGACGCTGATCGTTTGGGGGCGCGAGGACCGCATCCTGCACGTGGAGGACGCGGATTGCTTCGCCGCCGCCATCGCCGGCAGCGAAAAGCAGATACTGGAGCAGGTGGGTCATCTGCCGATGCTGGAGCAGCCGCGCCGCGTCGCCGCGCTGTGGCTGGAATTCGCGCGGCGGCGGGCCTTGCCGGCGGGGCAGGACGAGGCGCTCGCCGCGGCCGGACGCTGAGGCGTCGTCCGGCGCCGCTCAAAACAAAAGCCGCGCGGCGCATGGCGCCGGGCGGCTTTGGGCACTGCGAAGCAAGAGGGCGCTTAGGCGCGCTTCTTGAATTCGTTGGTGCGGGTGTCGATTTCGATCTTTTCGCCGGTGTTGACGAAGGCCGGAACCTGAACTTCGAAGGTGGTGCCCACCAGGCGCGCCGGCTTCAGCACTTTGCCGGAGGTGTCGCCGCGCACGGCCGGTTCGGTGTATTCCACTTCGCGGATCACGGTGGTCGGCAGTTCAACCGAGATGGCCTTGCCGTCGTAGAAGGTCACTTGGCACACTTCTTCCATGCCGTCGACGATGAAGTTCAGCGTGTCGCCCAGGTTGTCGGCTTCCACTTCGTACTGATTGAATTCGGTGTCCATGAACACGTACATCGGATCAGCGAAGTAGGAGTAGGTGCAGTCCTTGCGGTCCAGCACGATGACGTCGAACTTGTCGTCGGCGCGGTATACGGCTTCGCTGCCGGCGCCGGTCAACAGGTTCTTCATCTTCATTTTCACAACGGAGGCGTTGCGGCCGGATTTGCTGAATTCAGCCTTCTGCACGACCATCGGGTCGCTGCCTACCATGAATACGTTGCCGGCGCGGAGTTCTTGTGCGGTTTTCATTACTAAAAGTCCCAAACTCTTGATTGAAGTCGGAAAAAAAGGTTTCCGAAAAACGGCGTATTCTAGCCGATTTCCCGGACAAAGTGCAGCAGTCTGTCGCCCAGATCGCCATCGGCCAGCAATTTTTCCGGCCAAGCCACGGCATGCTCGCGCCAAACCGGCAGCCATGCGGCCAATTCCGTCCACGCGGTCGCCATGTCGGCACCGTGGTTCCACGCATGGCTGGCGGCGCTCAGCGCTTGCGCCGCTGGATTCGGCAGCGCCGCGCCGTACTGTGACAAAAAGGCATCAAGCTTGGCCAGGTGGGCTGCGTCGTCCTGCGGGTAGATATGCCACAGCAACGGCCGGCCGGCCCATTGCGCGCGCACGAAGCTGTCTTCGCCGCGCACCAGGTTGAGGTCGCAGGACCACAACAGCAGGTCGTAGCTGTCCTGGTCAGTCATCGGCAGCACCTTGACCGTCAGCGGACCCTGGCGCGCCAGCATGCCGGCGCGCAGCGGGTGGCCGAACACGCGCGCGACGTCGGGCAGCGCCTTGCCCTCCGGCACCAGGCAGGTGACCGGACGCTCGCCCAGCGCCCAGGTGGCCAGCAGGCTGGTAACGGCCGGGTTTTCATAGGCGAACAGGCTGACCCGCCACTCGTCCGCGGCCGGCTCGGGCAGTTCCAGCAGCTGCCAGTAGGCGCGGCGCGCCAGCGCGTCGTCCTGCCACTGGCGGCGGGTATCGAGCAGGCCTTGCTCGCAGATCAGGCCGCCGGTGTCGGCCTCGAAGCCGGGGAAGAAGAAATGCTTGGTCAGCGGCAGCCGCGGATGCGGCGAGGGCTGGCGGTGGCAGCCGCGGGTCCAGTCTTCCGCCGACAGGTATTCCAGATTGATCCACACCGGCTTGAGCGCCTTGGCGGCCATCGCCTGTTCAAAGCGTTCCGGCAGCCGGCAGCCAAAGGCCTCGATTACCACCTCGGCGGGCACGGTATCCGCGGGCGGGCCGTCCGCCGGCCAGTGGCGGATGTCGATGTCGGCCAGGCGCTGGGCCGGCAGCGCCGGGTCCAGCTCCGGCAGGATGCGGGCGAAGCTGGCCAGGTCGTCCACCCACAGCCGCACTTCCAGGCCGAAGTCATGGGCGAGCCGGCGCGCCAGCCGCCAGGCGACGCCGATGTCGCCGTAGTTGTCGACCACGGCGCAGAAGATGTCCCAGTTTTTACGTTCCATTGACGGTGCCGCGCGTGAAAATGGCGGCAGCTTAGCACGCCGCCGCGGGTTCATGAAAAACCCCGCGCCGGAGCGCGGGGTTGCATAAAGATTAAGACGCCGCGGACAAACGCCTGAGACAAGGCGCGCCGACGCAGACAGTACAAGTGGTATGGCAAGTCGGCGCAATGCAGTATCAGGCGTTTTGTGCGCGGCGATTGTTTTTAGAACCTGTTCAAAGTCTCGCGAGCAAGAGCGAGACAAGGCGAAAACGAGCGAAAAAGCGGAATGTACAGGTGGTACATGAGCATTTTGAGCTCGTTTTCAACGCCGTATCGCCGAAGCGCAGCAGACTTTGAGCAGGCTCTTAGAAAATCGACATCCACAGGCCGGCCGTGGTCGCGGTCATGAAACCCGCCATCACCGCGGCGGCCAGCGCGCGCATGCCGATCTGGGCCAGTTCCTTCTGCCGCGACGGCGCCAGCGCGCCGATGCCGGCGACGCAGATGCCCACCGAGCTGAAGTTGGAGAAGCTGGATAGCGCGAAGGTGGAGATCAGGATGGCCTGCGGTGACAGGGTGCCGGCGGCCTTCATCTTGGCCAGGTCCAGGTAGGAGATGAACTCGTTGACCACGATCTTCTGGCCCAGCAGGCTGCCCACTTCCAGGGTTTCGTGCCAGCTCACGCCCATCATGAAGGCGAACACGCGGAAGGCCTGGCCAAACAGGTATTGCAGCGTCAGGCCGTCGAACACGCCGTTGGTGGAGGCCTTGATCATTTCGTTGACGCCCAGCGCGGCGCCGATGCCGTCCTTCACCACGAAGTTGGCCAGCGCGATCATGGAGACGATGGCCAGGATGATGGTGGCCACCGCGGCGGCCATTTTCATGCCGGACATCGCGCCGTTGACGATGGCGTTGATGAAGCTGCCCTGATCGTCGTCCTGGCTGTAGTCCAGCTTGTCGCCGGAGGCGTGGTCGCGGTCGGTTTCCGGATAGATGATCTTGGCGAACACCGCGGCCGCCGGCGCGTTCATGAAGGAGGCCATCAGCAGATAGGTGGCGAACTTGGCCTGCTCCGCCGGATTGCTGCCGCCGAGGAAGGCGACGTAGGCGGCCAGCACGCCGCCGGCCAGCGTGGACATGCCGGCGATCATCACGCAAGCCAGCTCGGAACGGGTCATGTGCTGGATATAGGGGCGGATCAGCAGCGGCGCCTCGGTCTGGCCGAGGAAGATGTTGCCGGCCACGGTCAGGCTTTCCGGACCGGACAGCCCCATGCTGCGCTTCATCACCCAGGCCATGCCGGCCACCACGCGCTGCAGGATGCCCAGATGGTAGAGCAGGGCGCTGAAGGCGGAGAAGAAGATGATCACCGGCAGCACCATGAAGGCGAACAAGAAGCCCATGCTGCCGCTGGGTTTGGCCAGGTCGCCGAACACGAAGCTGGCGCCTTCGCCGGAGAAGGTCAGCACTTTGGCGAAGCCGGAGCCGAAGGCTTCGAACACCGCGCGCGCGGCGGGCACATAGTTGATGACCAGGAACAGCGTGCTTTGCATGATCAGGCCGATCAGCACGATGCGCCAGTTGATGGCCTTGCGATTGGTGGAAAGCGCGTATGCGGTGCCGAGCAGGAACAGCATGCCGATGAGAGCTTGTATGGTATTCACGAACAACCCTGAGATGAAGATGCGGAAGTTGACAGGCCGGCGCTGCGCCGGACAAGGCGGATCCAACGATAATTAGATGATGATTAGCTAATATTGCTCAAGGTGCGCGATTTTACAGCAAAAACCGGAAAACAAAAGCGATTGTGACGCTTTGTTCTTGATTTTATTCAGTTTGGATGGGGCGGGAGGAGGGGCCGGAGCGCGAGGGCTCCGGCTGGCGGGAGTTTCAGTCGCGGCGCGCGTCGGCGTCGCCGTCCTTGGGCTTGTCGTCGTCCATCAGGATGCGGTGGGCCGGGCCTTCCATGTCGTCGAACTGGCCATTGCGGGTGGCCCACCAGAAAATGCCGCCGATGACGAAGGCCAGCACCAGGCTGAGCGGGATGAGCAGATACAAGCTTTCCATCAGGATTTCCGTTTGACCAGCCGGAGGGCGTTGCCGACTACGATGAGAGAGCTGGACGCCATGCCCAGGCTGGCGATCCACGGCGTGACATGGCCGGTGATGGCCAAGGGCAGCGCCACGATATTGTAAGCGGCGGCCCACCACAAGTTTTGACGAATCACAGACAAGGTCTTGCGCGACAGTTCGAAGGCGCTGGCGATCAGGCC
Source organism: Chromobacterium sp. LK1 (assembly GCF_001043555.1). Lineage (NCBI taxonomy): Bacteria > Pseudomonadati > Pseudomonadota > Betaproteobacteria > Neisseriales > Chromobacteriaceae > Chromobacterium > Chromobacterium sp. LK1. Next base: position 5,192 of record NZ_LDUI01000043.1, read on the forward strand.
CAGCTTATCGCCTATCAGCACCATGTCGCCGCTGGCGCGCGCCACGTCGGTGCCGCCGCCCATGGCGATGGACACGTCGGCCTTGGCCAATACCGGCGCGTCGTTGATGCCGTCGCCCACCATCAGCACGCGCTTGCCGGCGGCTTGCAGCTGGCCGACGTAGGCCAGCTTGTCTTCCGGCGCGGCGCGGGCGATGTGGGCGTCGATGTCCAATTGGCGCGCCAGGCTGGCCACCGCGCCGGCGCCGTCGCCGCTGAGCAGGTGCACGCGCAGGCCGCGCTGTTTCAGTTGGCGCAATAGCGGCGCCGCGTCGGCGCGCACCGCGTCTCCGATGGCGAACAGCGCCACCAGTTCGGTTTCGTCCGCCAGCGCGATCAAGGTCTTGTCGCCGTGCCAGTCGACGGCGGGCAACGGGCAGTCGCCCAATTGGGCGGCGATGAATTCCGGCGAACCTATCCGCCAGGCATGGCCATCCAGCTGGCCGGTCACGCCCTGGCCGGGATGGTTGCGCAGCGTGTCCGCCGCCTGGTGCGGGCCATCGCCGGCGGCGGCCAGCAGCGCGCGCGCCACCGGGTGTTCCGAACCCTGTTCCAGCGCCGCCGCCGTCGCCAGCGCCGCCGCCGCGTCGCGGCCGGGGGCGGTCCAGCTGTCCAGCAGCCTCATATCGCCGTGGGTCAGGGTGCCGGTCTTGTCGAACACCACATCGCTGATCTTGGGTAGGGTTTCCAGCGCGTGGCCGCGGGTGGTCAGCACGCCCAGCGCCGCCAGGTGGCCGGAGGCGGCGGTCAAGGCCGCCGGGGTGGCCAGCGACAGCGCGCAGGGACAGGAAATCACCAGCACCGCCACCATGATCCACAGCGCGCGGTCCGGTTCGATGTAATGCCAGCCGATATAAGTGCCGGCGGCGGCCAGCAGCAGCAGGGCGACGAACCAGCTGGCGAAGCGGTCGGCGATCACTGCCAGCCGGGGTTTCTCCGCCAGCGCCTGGTCCAGCAGCCGCACGATGCCGGCCAGCCGGGTGTCCTGGCCGGTCTGGTCCACTCGCACCACCAGCGGGCTGGCGGCGTTGACGCTGCCGGCGATCACCGCGGCGCCGACCTCCTTGCTGACCGGACGGCTCTCGCCGGTCAGCAGCGCCTCATTGCTGGCGCTGTGGCCGTCCAGCACCACGCCGTCGGCGGGAATGGTCTCGCCGGGCTTGATCAGGATCACGTCGCCGGGACGCAGCTGCGCCACCGTGGTTTCCTCGCTTTGACGGCTGGCCGGCCAGCCGGCCAGGCGGTGGGCGAAGGCCGGGATCAGCTTGACCAGGCTTTCGGTGGCTTCGCCGGCCTTGCGCCGGGCGACGCCTTCCAGATAACGGCCGCCCAGCAGCAGGAACACGAACATCGACACCGAGTCGAAATAGACGCCGTGCTCCACTTTGTTGATCAGCGCCCAGAAACTGGACAAGAAGGCGGTGAGAATGCCTATGGTCACCGGGGTGTCCATGCCCACGCGCCGGGTCTTGAGGTCGCGCCAGGTGGCGCGGTAGAAGGGCACGGCGGAGTAGAGCACCACCGGCAGCGTCAGGATGAAGCTGGACCAGTGCAGCAGCCACAGGAAGTCCGGCGAAATCTCGCCGTCCGGCGCCAGGTAGATGGGCACCGCGTACATCATCACCTGCATCATGGACAGGCCGGCCGCCCACAGGCGGTTGATCGCCTGCTTGCGCTCTTTCTGGTTCAGCGCTTCCTGGCGTTCGGCGTCGTAGGGGTGGGCGCGATAGCCGATGGCGCTGACCGCTTCCAGGATGGCGGACAGCTGGATCCGGCTATTGTCCCAGCGCACGCGGGCGCGGTGATTGCTGTAGTTGATGTCGACGCTGACGATGCCGGGCAATTGGCGGATGTGCTGCTCGTTGAGCCAGACGCAGGCGGCGCAGGTGATGCCTTCCAGCATCAGCGAGGCCTCGCGCAGGTTTTCGGCCTCGAAGCGCACGAAGCTGCGTTGCAGCTCGTCGGAATCGTAGAGTTTGATCTGCTCCAGCAGCTCGAGCGGCACCGGTTCGGCCTGGCGCGCGCCCTCGGTGCGGTGCTGATAGTAATCGGACAGGCCGGACTGGATGATGGTGGCCGCCACCGCTTGGCAGCCGGCGCAACAGGTGGGCTGGTCGACTTCGCGGTATTTGACCGGGAACTGGACGTCGGGCGGCACCGGCAGGCCGCAGTGGAAGCAGTTTTCACTCATGATGGCCGATTGTAATCAATCCGGCCGCGTTTGGCTTGCGCTAGCTTGTTGGAATAGGCCGCGCCAGCCCCCATTTATTGGGGGCGTCCGGTCCGGGGTTGGAGTCGTTTAAGCGGCATGCAATCGAGGTTCCACGCCGCGCAAGCTCAGCTGCTTGAGGATGCGGTTCAGGATCACGCCGTACATGGGCAGGAAGAACAGCAGGCAGATCAGCAGCTTGAAGCTGTAGTCCACCAGCGCGATCTCCACCCAGTTGGCGGCCATGAAGGGATCGCTGCTCTGGTAGAAGGCGATGAAGAAGAAGGCCAGCGTGTCGCTGATATTGCCGAACAGCATCGCCGAGGCGGGGGCGATCCACCAGGTTTTCAGCTGGCGCAGGCGGTTGAACACCTGCACGTCCAGAATCTGGCCCAGCGCATAGGCGGCGAAGCTGGCGACGGCGATGCGGGCGACGAAGAGATTGAAGCTGGTCAGGGCCGACGCGCCTTGCCAGGCGCCCTGATAGAACAGGGTGGAGACCAGGTAGGAGATCGCCAGCGCCGGCAGCATCGCCGCGAAAATGATGCGACGGGCCAACGGCGCGCCGAATACGCGCACGGTCAGATCGGTGGCCAGGAAAATAAAGGGAAAGGTGAACGCGCCCCAGGTGGTGTGGAAGCCGAACACGGTGATGGGCAATTGCACCAGGTAATTGCTGGACGCGATGATGGCGATGTGGAACAAGGACAGCCACAGCAGCGCGGACAGCCGCTGTTGGCGGGTAAAGCTAAACATAATGTCGGCCTTTTTGTTGAATGGGGGTGAGGGAACCCAGTGCTGATCGGTTTGCCCGGTCCGGCGTTGCGGATCAAGGCGAGGGCGGAAATGATACTCGTCCTTGTCCGCCTTGGCAAAGGGCTTTCGTATTGCTAATCAGTCGCTTGAGAGCGAAAGGAGGGGGTATGTTGGCAGTCGTGCAATCGGCTCCGGGCGGAGTCGATACTTTGAGTTTGGACGAGATCGCGCCGCCGGCTCGCGGCGGCGGGCAATTGCTGTTGCGGGTGATGGCGGCGGGCATCAACCGCGCCGACCTGGCGCAGCGCGCCGGGCATTATCCGCCGCCGCCGGGCGCCAGCCCGATTCTGGGCCTGGAAGTGGCGGGCGTGGTGGAGGAGGCGGACGCGGATTCGCGCTTTAGACCCGGCGACGCGGTGTTCGGCCTGATCGGCGGTGGAGCTTACGCCGAATACGCGCTGCTGGACGAGGCCTTGGCCATCGCCAAGCCGGACTGGCTGTCCTGGGTGGAGGCGGCCAGCCTGCCCGAGGCCTGGATGACGGCCTGGTTCAATCTGGTGGAAAAAGCCGGCTTGCAGGCCGGAGAGACCGTGCTGGTGCATGCCGGCGCCAGCGGCGTCGGCGCGGCGGCGATCCAACTGGCCGGTCTGTTGGGCGCTCAGGCTTTCGCCAGCGTGGGCAGCGAGGAAAAGGCGGCGTTTTGCCGCGAGCTGGGCGCGACCCAGGTGTTCAACTATCGGCAGACGCCGGCCTTTGGTCCCATGGTCAAGGACTGGGGGGGCGCCGACGTGGTGCTGGACCCGGTGGGCGCCAGCTATCTGGGCGACAATCTGGCGGCCTTGAAGCCGGATGGGCGGCTGGTCAATATCGGCCTGCTTGGCGGCGCCAAGGCGGAACTGAACCTGGGCGCGCTGCTGATGAAGCGCATCACGCTGATCGGCTCCACGTTGCGACCGCAGCCGCTGGAAGTGAAGGCGCGCTTGGCGCGGGCTTTGGAAACCCGGATCTTGCCGGCGCTGGAGCAGGGCAGGCTGCGCCTGACGCTGGATTCCAGCTACCCCTTGGCTCAGGTGGGCGACGCGCACGCCTATGTCGAGGCCAATCGCAATCTGGGCAAGGTGGTGTTGACGCTGTTTCCGGTGCTGGCTGGGTGACACCTTAAAAAAAAGCGCGCCCGAATGGGCGCGCCGCTTTGTCAGCCATCGGCCGAGGTGGTTTTAAGCATGCATCCGGTTCAGCTGGCGCGCGATGATGTCATGGTTCAGCCACAGCACCGGGCCGGCCGGAGCGGCGGCTTCGTGGAACATCAGCGGGCCGGTGGCGTCGATCACCAGGCTGCTCAGGTGGTCGGTGATCAAGGCCTTCTTGTCCTGGTGCAGGTCCACGATGGCGTCGGAGGTGCCTATCATCACTTCGGCTAGCTCCGGACTGTTCGGCATCGGCCAGGCTTCGAAATTGCGGAAGCCGCGCATCACCTCGCCGCTATTGAGCGCGTCTATCTTCTCCAGCACCTCTTCCAGCGTGTGGCCGTCCTGCAGCAGCGCGGCGCAGGCCTGCCATTGCGCGTCGGCCCAGGCGCCGCCGTCCTCGCGCTTCAGCGCGCGCAGCAGCGCCAGCAGCGGCAGCTCCACGCCGACGAAGATGTCCGAGGAGTTGGTGCGGATTTCCGGGCAGTTGAACACCGTGGCCTTGACTCCTTGCTCCCAGGCGGCGCGGGCGACGTTTTCCAGCCGCATCTTGGCGTAGCCCTGGGTGTAGTTGGTGTAGGTTTGCCACTGGTAGTCGCCGTCGATCAGGATCTCGGTGCCGTGGTAGCCGTAGGCGGTGTAGCGCACCTGGCCGCCGGCGGCTTCCAGCCGGCCGCGCAGCGCGGCGCTGCCGTCGATCAGATGCTGGAAAGTGTTGGCGGTGACTTCGTCGAAGTTTTGCAGGATCAGCTTGCCCAGATCGCTGTCCAGCAGCGCCTGGGTGGACAGGAAGCGCTCGCCGCGGCCCTTGTAGACGCGGTTGGCGATGGCCAGGAACACCTTGGCCTTGGGAATGCCGCCGGCCATGGTGTGGGCGAAGAACACATTGCGGCCGTCGGCTATCATGCCGTCCAGCTGCGCCATCGCCTGGGCGACGCCGTCCTTGAAGCGCTGCACGCCGATGCGGCGGCATTGTTCGATGTGTTCCCAGTCCAGCTTGTCGTCCTGCCAGCTTTTCAGTGTCAGGGAGGCCAGCAGCTCGGTCGGCGTCGGCGCGCCGTCCTGGTCGAAGCCGGCCATCAGCGGCACATTGATCACGCGGCCGCCAAGGTTGGCTTCGGCCGCGGCCAGTTCTTCCTGGTTCAGCGGGCGCAGCTGGTTGTTCTCGTCGCGGCGGCCCACGGTCATGCCGATGATGTCCATGCCGGCCTTGCGCGCTTCATTGATCAGGCCGTTGGCGTAGCCGCGGCCGAACAGTTCGCCGAACAGGACGAAGACGTCGCCGGGGCGGAACAGGGTGCTTTGCGGAAGCTGTCTCAGGGCGCTGGTTTGAGCCATGTCTTTACTCTTTCTCGATGTGGGCCGGCGCGGCGCGTGATGGCGGGGCCGGCCACTTGAATGCGTTGGAGTGATTGCTCGAATTCGGGGGCATTCTACCCGCGATCCGGTTCTAGGTGTTCAGTTGGACGCCAGCGGCGACAGCGCTTCTATCAAGGCCACTTCCTGCGCGTAGCTGAGCGCCTTCATCTTGGCCAGGAGTTTTTCGCCGTCCACTTTCCATTGCTGGTCCAGTTCTTCCTCGATGATGCGCGCCTCCACCGCCAGCCACACACCGCGGCAGGCGGCGGCATCGTCGAAGCGCACGCCTTTTAGTACCTGGGCGATCAGGTGCAGTTCCGGATCGCTGAACTGGCGCGACAGCAGCGCCTGCTCGCGGCGCACGATCTCGGCGTAGCGGTCGCAGATCTGCTGTACCCGCGCGGCGTCGCCGTAATGGGCCGGCTCCTCGTCCGGGGCGCTTAGCGCGCCGTGCTGGAACCACGCCTCCAGTGCCGGCTTCAATTGCGGCAGGTCTTCATGCCAGACCCGGGCCAGTTCTTCGCGGAAGCGGGCGTTGTCGGTGAAGGACAGCTCGTCGAAGGGCATGGCCGGAATCACGTTCTCGTCCAGCGAGCGTTTGCCCACCCAGATCCGGCCTTCCTCGTCGCGGCTGACCGCGGCGCGCCAGACCGCCTGTTCCTCGGTGGCCAGGTTGTCGACGTGGATCTCGACATAGGGCGGGGCGATGTCCTGGTCTTCGTCATCGGTGACGAAGCGCAGTGTGATGTCGAACAGGCTGTGCTTGGCGATCTCCAGCAATTGCAAGCCGTCCTGGTGGCCGGCCAGCAGGTAGCGGTCGCCGCTGTCGTAGACGGCCACGTCGTCGATGTCCGCGGCCGGCTTGATCAGCTGGGCGGACAGCGCGTCGGCCAGTTGGTTGGCATCGTTGTGCTGAACGGCGTAGCCGGTGCGATAGGCCTCGTGTTCATGCCATAAGGCGTTCCAGTCGTACATCGCGCATTTCCTTCAGTCGAAAATCAGTTTGTCGCGCAGTGTACGCAAAAGCCCAGCGCTTGTCGCCCGCTGGAATTTTTGGTATGGACAGTTTTTTGTGCTATTATCCAGCGATTTTTCTGTATCCATCCTCCTTCCTAAAATGACCCGACAAATTCGCAATATCGCCATCATCGCCCACGTCGACCATGGCAAGACCACGCTTGTAGACCAATTGCTGCGCCAATCCGGCACCTTCCGCGAGAACCAGCAAGTGGACGAGCGTGTAATGGACAGCAACGATCTTGAAAAAGAACGCGGCATTACCATTCTGGCCAAGAACACCGCCATCGAATACGAAGGCGTGCACATCAATATCGTCGACACTCCGGGACACGCCGACTTCGGCGGCGAAGTTGAGCGCGTGTTGGGCATGGTGGATGGCGTGCTGCTGCTGGTGGACGCCGTAGAAGGCCCGATGCCGCAAACCCGTTTCGTTACCAAGAAAGCGCTGGCGCTGGGTCTGCGCCCGATCGTGGTGATCAACAAGGTGGACCGTCCGGGCGCGCGTCCGGACTGGGTGGTGGATCAGACTTTCGACCTGTTCGACAAGCTGGGCGCGACTGACGAACAGCTGGACTTCCCCATCATCTACGCTTCCGGCCTGAACGGCTTCGCCAAGCTGGAGCTGGAAGAGGTTTCCGACAATATGCGCCCGCTGTTCGACACCGTGCTCAAGCACGTGCCGACCCCGCCGGGCAGCGCCGACGCGCCGCTACAGCTGCAGATTTCCGCTCTGGACTACTCCACCTATACTGGCCGCCTGGGCGTGGGTCGCGTGCTGAACGGCCGCATCAAGCCGGGTCAGCAAGTGGTGGTGATGAACCACGACGATCAAGTGGCCACGGGCCGCATCAACCAGGTGCTGGGTTACCAGGGTCTGGACCGCGTGCCGGTTGAAGAAGCCGAAGCAGGCGACATCATCATCATCTCCGGCCTGGAAGACATCGGCATCGGCGTGACCATCTGCGACAAGGAGCAGCCGGTAGGCCTGCCGATGCTGTCCGTGGACGAGCCGACGCTGACCATGGACTTCATGGTGAACTCCTCGCCGCTGGCCGGCACCGAAGGCAAGTTCGTGACCTCGCGTCAAATCCGCGACCGTCTGACCAAGGAACTGCTGACCAATGTGGCGCTGCGCGTGGAAGACACCGGCGACTCCGACGTGTTCCGTGTGTCCGGTCGTGGTGAATTGCACCTGACCATTCTACTGGAAAACATGCGTCGCGAAGGCTTTGAAATGGCCGTGGCCAAGCCGCGCGTGGTGTTCAAGGAAATCGACGGTCAGAAGTGCGAGCCGTACGAGAACCTGACCATCGACCTGGAAGATGATCACCAGGGTGGCGTGATGGAAGAAATCGGTCGTCGCCGTGGCGAGCTGACCAATATGGAATCCGACGGCAATGGCCGTACCCGCCTGGAATACCATATTCCGGCGCGCGGCCTGATCGGCTTCCAGTCCGACTTCATGACCATGACCCGCGGCACCGGCCTGATGAGCCATGTGTTCGACGACTACGCTCCGGTCAAGCCGGACATGCCGGGCCGTCACAACGGCGTGCTGATCTCGCAGGAGAACGGCGAAGCGGTGGCTTACGCGCTGTGGAAGCTGGAAGACCGCGGCCGCATGTTCGTGGCTCCGGGCGAGAAGCTGTACGAAGGCATGATCATCGGCATTCACAGCCGCGACAACGACCTGGTGGTGAACCCGGTCAAGGGCAAGCAGCTGACCAACGTGCGCGCCTCCGGCACCGACGAAGCCGTGCGTCTGACCACGCCGATCAAGCTGACGCTGGAATCCGCCGTTGAATTCATCGATGATGACGAGCTGGTGGAAATCACGCCGAAGTCCATCCGCATCCGCAAGCGTTACCTGAACGAATCGGATCGCCGCAAGATGGCCAAGGCCAACGCCGCGTCCTGATCGACGCAGGCCTGGCAAAAACCGCCGTACCCTTGATGGGGCGGCGGTTTTTTTATGTCTTGGAGTTTGTGCTCGCCGTGCGGCGCTTCACGGGGCGCGGCGGGCATTGAGCAGGCTCTTAGTCGCTTAAGGCGTTCAGCCGTCGCCGACAGGCGTCCGCCTCGGCCAGGATGCGTTCGAACAGCTCGGCCACGCTGGGTGCGTCGTCGATCAAGCCCTGGGCCTGGCCGATCAGCTGCACGCCCTTGTCGAGGTCGCCGTCCTCTATCGCCAGACGGATGGACTCGGTGGCGGCGCCGAATTGCGCCAGCTGACGCAAGGCCTGCGGCTGGCTCAGCAGACCGCCCAACACCACTTTGGCGATGGGCATGCCCAGCTTGCGCGCGGCGGCGCTGGCGCGCCAGGCGGCGGCGAGCAGGCCCAGTGGCTTGCGCGTGGCCTGGCGTGCGGCTGGGGTGTCCATCACCCGGCACCACAGGCCGTCGAAATTCTTGGAATACAAGGTGTCGGCCACGCCGCGTTGGCGAATCATCTCCTTGGTGCGCTGATGCACTGGGCTTTCGCGGCTCATCGCCAGTCGCGTGCCCATGGCCACCGCATCGGCGCCCAGCGCCAGCGCGGCGATCAGGCCTCGGCCGTCGGCAAAACCGCCAGCGGCGATGATGGGCAGCTCGCAGGCCTTGCGGATGGCCGGGATGAGTGTCAGAGAAGTGACGGCGCCGCCGTGGGCGGCGGCCTCGTGGCCGGTGACCAGCAGGGCGTCGGCGCCGGACGCCTGCGCCGAGCGCGCGTGCTTCTCCGTCACCACGGTGGCGATGACCTTGCCGCCGTAGGCGTGGGCGCGCTCAATCAGCCAATCGCCCTTGCCCAGGGAAAAGTTGATTACCGGCACGCGCTCTTCCAGCGCGACCATGGCGTTTTCCTTGGCGCCCGGCATCATCAGTGTGCAGCCGACGCCGAAGGGGGTGTCGCTCAGCTCGCGCACGCGGCGTATCGCTTGTCGCGTCTGCTCCGGCGTCAGCGGTCCAGTGGCGAGTATGCCGAGGCCGCCGGCGTTGCCGACGGCGGCGACCAGTTCCGGGGTGGCGATATAGCTCATGCCGGGGCAGATCAGCGGGCGCTGGATGCCGAGCAGGCGGGTGATGGCGGTTTGCATGGGGCGAGGCTCGCTTTACAATGTCAGTCGGTCTGAGGTTGGCGGGCGCAATGGGTTTGACCCGGCGCTGTCATTGTTGTCGGCTTTGCCGGAAAATTCAAACGATTGTTTAAATATGCTGCTGATCGTGTTGCTGGGCTGGCTCTACGTGGTGCTGATGCTGGCGGTGGCGCAGCACAGCGTGCTGGCTTCGCTGTCCACCTTGTTTTTCCTGGGGGTGTTGCCCACCTTTTTTGTTGCGCGGATGACGCGGCGCAAACTGCGCCTGCAGCGTGAAAAAGCCCGCGCCGCGCGCGAGGAGGCTTGAGCGAATCGGCGTCCGGTGCTAGAATCCCGCGTCCCTTGCCATACTGGCGGGGGAAAATCATCTATTACGCACATCCGCGCCAAAGGGTGCCTCGCTTCGAGGTTGTCTGCGCGGATGGAGGCTTAACCCTTTAAGGAGTTTTTGCATGTCCACCAACGTTACCATGCGTCAAATGCTTGAGGCCGGCGTTCACTTCGGCCACCAAACCCGCTTCTGGAACCCGAAGATGGCCAAGTACATCTTCGGCAGCCGCAACAAGATTCACATCATCAACCTGGAAAAGACTCTGCCGCTGTTCGTGGAAGCTCAGGAATATGTGCGTCGTCTGGCCGCCAACAAAGGTTCCATCATGTTCGTGGGCACCAAGCGTCAGGCTCGTGAGATCGTACGTGAAGAAGCTGCCCGTTGCGGCATGCCGTTTGTTGACCACCGCTGGCTGGGCGGCATGCTGACCAACTACAAGACCGTGAAGCAGTCGATCAAGCGTCTTGAAGAAAAGCGCGCCATCCTGGAATCCGCCGGCGATACCGGTTACAACAAGAAAGAACTGCTGGACCTGCAACGCGAAGTCGACAAGCTGGAGCGTTCGCTGGGCGGCATCAAGGATATGAAGGGCCTGCCGGACGCCATCTTCGTTATCGACACTGGCTACCAGAAAGGTACCATCGTCGAAGCCAAGAAACTGGGTATCCCGGTTATCGGCGTTGTTGATACCAACAACACCCCGGACGGCATCGATTACGTGATCCCGGGCAACGACGACTCCAGCCGCGCCATCCGCCTGTACGCTCGCGGCATGGCCGACGCGGTGCTGGAAGGCCGCGCCCAGTCTCTGCAAGAGATCGTGGCTGCTGAATCGGCTCAAGCCGAGTAAGCAGACGAAAAAGGGGGCGCAAGCCCCTTTTTTTAGACCCACGTAATCAAAATCATTCAGGAGTGAGAAGTATGGCGGACATTACCGCAAAAATGGTTTCGGATCTGCGCGCGGCTACCGGCCTCGGCATGATGGAGTGCAAGAAAGCCCTGGTGGAAGCCGAAGGCGACGCCGCCAAGGCTGAAGAAATCCTGCGCATCAAGTCCGGCAACAAGGCTTCCAAAATGGCTGGCCGCGTGGCTGCCGAAGGCATCATCGGTTCCTTCGTTGAAGGCGGCGTTGGCGCCCTGGTGGAAGTGAACTGCGAAACCGACTTCGTTGCCAAGGACCCGACCTTCCTGGCCCTGGCCGCCGCCGCCGCCAAGGCTGTGGTCGTAGCCAACCCGGCCGACGTGGAAGCGCTGTCCGCCGTGGAAATCGACGGTCAGTCCGTTGAAGACATCCGCAAGGCCGCCATCGCCAAGTTGGGCGAGAACATGACCATCCGTCGCTTCGTTCGCTACCAGACCGAAGGCGCGATCGCCACCTACCTGCACGGCGCCAAGATCGGCGTGATCGTCGATTTCGCCGGCGAAGAGCAAGTGGGCAAGGACGTGGCCATGCACATCGCCGCTTCCAAGCCGATCTGCGTGTCCAAGGATCAGGTTTCCGCCGACATCCTGGAACAAGAGCGCAAGATCTACACCGCTCAGGCCGCCGAATCCGGCAAGCCGGCCGATATCGTCGCCAAGATGGTTGAAGGCCGCGTGAACAAATTCCTGGCCGAAGTGACCCTGATGGGCCAGCCTTTCGTCAAGAACCCGGACCTGACCGTGGAAAAACTGCTGGCCGAGAAGAAAGCCTCGGTCAAGGCGTTCGCCATGTTCGTAGTGGGCGAAGGCATTGAGAAGAAAGTAGTAGACTACGCCGCTGAAGTGGCCGCAGCCGCCAAGCTGTAAGCACCCAGTCGCGAGACGTATTGACGGCACCCTGCCTGCAGGGTGCCGTTTTGCAAACTGAAAACCGAATATCCAGCCAAACCAGAGGTTACCATGAGCCAAGTTCCTGCCTATAAACGCATCCTGCTGAAACTTTCCGGCGAGGCCCTGATGGGCGATGACAGCTACGGCATCAACCGTGCCACGATCGAGCAGATCGTCGGTCAGATCAAGGAAGTCGTGGAGCTTGGCGTGGAAGTGGGCGTGGTGATCGGCGGCGGCAACATCTTCCGCGGCGTCGCGCCGGCGGCCGCGGGCATGGACCGCGCCACCGCGGACTACATGGGCATGATGGCGACGGTGATGAACGCGCTGGCGTTGAAGGACGCGATGACCAAGGCTGGGTTGATCGCTCGCGTGCAGTCGGCTCTGACCATGCAGCAAATCGCCGAGCCCTATGTGCGCGGCAAGGCGATGCAATATCTGGAAGAGGGCAAGGTGGTGATCTTCGCCGCCGGCACCGGCAATCCCTTCTTCACCACCGACACCGCCGCGGCGCTGCGCGGCATGGAAATGAACGTGGACATCATGCTGAAAGCCACCAAGGTGGACGGCGTGTACACCGATGATCCGAAGAAGAACCCGGACGCGGTGCGCTACCAGACCCTGACCTTCGACGAGGCGATCTCGCGCAATCTGAAGGTGATGGACGCCACCGCCTTCGCCTTGTGCCGCGACCAGAACCTGAACATCAAGGTGTTCAGCATCTTCAAGAGCGGCGCGCTGACTCGGGTCGTGCTTGGCGAAGACGAAGGCACGCTGGTACACTGCTGAGTTTGAAAATTGCTGAAGGCGAAAGCGGCAATGGCCGTTTTCGCCTTGTCTTTTTAAGTTTCGATTTGGAGTGGACATGATTAACGACATCAAGAAATCGGCCGAGCAGAAAATGCAGAAGTCGCTGGAAGCATTCAAGACCGACCTGAGCAAAGTGCGCACCGGCCGCGCCCATACCGGCATTCTTGATCATGTCATGGTGGACTACTATGGCAGCGACGTGCCGGTAAGCCAAGTGGCCAACGTTACCCTGGTGGACGCGCGCACCATTGGCGTGCAGCCTTGGGAAAAGCCGATGCTGGCCAAGATCGAAAAAGCGATCCGTGATTCCGACCTGGGCCTGAACCCGGCCTCCATGGGCGAAATCATCCGCGTGCCGATGCCGATGCTGACCGAAGAGCGCCGCAAGGATCTGATCAAAGTGGTGCGTGGCGAGGCCGAGGGCGCGCGCGTGGCCGTGCGCAATATCCGCCGCGACGCCAACAACGAATTCAAGAACCTGCTCAAAGACAAGGCCATCACCGAGGACGACGAGCGTCGCGGCCAGGATGAGATCCAGAAGCTGACCGACAAATACACCGTCGAAATCGACAAGGCCCTGGCCGCCAAGGAAGCTGACCTGATGGCCGTCTAAGGAGCGCCGTACCTTGTTTGCAAGCTCTACCAAGGATGTGCCGGAGGTGCGCTCCGTGCCGCGGCACATCGCCATCATCATGGATGGCAACGGCCGTTGGGCCAAAAAGCGCTTTCTGCCGCGCGTGGCAGGCCACAAGCGTGGTCTGGACACCGTGCGCGAGATCGTTGGAGCCTGCAAGGAGCTGGGCGTCGAATGCCTGACCCTGTTCGCGTTTTCCACCGAGAACTGGCGGCGCCCGCAGGACGAGGTCAGCTTTTTGATGGACCTGTTCATCCGCGCGCTGGAACACGAGGTCAGCAAGCTGCACAGCAATAATATCCGCTTGCGGGTATTGGGCTCGCGCGAGCGCTTCAGCGCCGATTTGCAGGAGCGCATCCGCCGCGCCGAGGACAAGACCGCCGGCAACGACGGCCTGGCCTTGAACATCGCTGCCGACTACGGCGGCCGCTGGGACATTCTCAACGCGGTCAACGGCCTGATCGCCGAGGGCGTCACCGAGATCGACGAAGAGGCGCTGAGCCAGCGTCTGTCGATGCCGTGGGCGCCGGAGCCGGACCTGTTCATCCGCACCGGCGGCGAACAGCGCATCAGCAACTTCCTGTTGTGGCAGCTGGCTTATTCCGAGCTCTACTTCACCGAGACCTTGTGGCCGGATTTCGACCGCGCGGCGCTGGAAACGGCGATCGATTCCTATCAATGCCGCGAACGCCGCTTTGGCCGCACCAGCGAACAATTGCCGGAGCATCTGCGCCGGGATGGGCGCTAAGCCATGCTGCTGACACGCGTACTGACCGCTCTGGTCTTGCTGCCCTTGATGCTGGCGGCGCTGTTCCTGTTTCCGGCCGAGGCCTGGGCCGGCTTCTCCTGGCTGATCATCATCCTGGCCTTGTGGGAGTTCAGCCGCATGGCCGGCATGGCCGGCGCCGGTAAATGGCTGTATCTGGCCGTCAGCAGCGGCCTGGCCGCTGCGGCCTGGTTTAGCCATTATCGGCTGGGCCCGGTCGAGCATGCGCTGACGCTGGCGTTCTGGCTGCTGCTGGTGCCGTGCTGGCTGGCCAAGCGCTGGCGCATCCGCCAAGGGCCGATGGCCTGGCTGCTGGGCTGGCTGCTGATGCTGCCGGCCTGGTTCGCCTTCCTGGAATGGCGGCCGCAGCCTGGCGCCGCCGACGCTTTCGCGCTGCTGGCGGTGATGGGCCTGGTGTGGGTGGCGGACATCGCCGCTTATTTCTCCGGCAAGGCCTTTGGCCGGCGCAAGCTGGCGCCGTCGATCAGCCCGGGTAAAAGCTGGGAAGGCGTGTACGGTGGCGTGATCTGCGTGGCGCTGTACGTGGCGCTGGTCGATCATCTGGGTTGGATAGACATCAGCCTGCCGACTTGGGCGCTATTGCTGCTGGCCTTGCCGCTGACCGCGGTCAGCGTGATGGGCGATCTGCTGGAATCCTGGTTCAAGCGCGCGGCGGGCATCAAGGACAGCAGCAGCTTGCTGCCCGGTCACGGCGGCGTGTACGACCGTATCGACAGTCTTATCGCCGTCCTCGCCGTCAGCAACGCGCTGCGCGCTCTGGGCGGCATGTAACCGCAGGAAACTCAAATGACGAAACCGCAAGGGATTGTCGTTCTCGGCGCCACCGGCAGCGTTGGCGTCAATACTCTGGACGTGGTGGCGCGTCATCCCGAGTGTTACCGGGTGGTGGCACTGAGCGGCAACCTCCAGGTGCAGCGCCTGTTCGAGCAGGCGCTGCAATTCCGGCCGGCTTACGTGGTGACCGGCGACGCCGCGTCCGCCGATGTACTGCGCGGCCGGCTGGACGAGGCCGGCGTGGAGACCGAGGTGCTGCACGGCCCGGCCGCTCTGGTCCAGGTGGCGGCGCTGCCTGAGGCCGACGTGGTGATGGCAGCCATCGTCGGCGCCGCCGGCCTGCCGTCAGCAATGGCGGCGGCGCGCGCCGGCAAGCGCATCTTGCTGGCCAATAAGGAGTCCTTGGTGGTGGCCGGCTGTCTGTTCATGGACGCGGTGCGCCGCCACGGCGCTACCCTGCTGCCGGTGGATAGCGAGCACAGCGCCATTTTCCAGTCCTTGCCGCACGATTACGCCGGCAATCTGGACGCCGCCGGCATCCGCAAAATCATTCTCACCGCTTCCGGCGGGCCTTTCCGTCAGACGCCGCTGGCGGCGCTGGCGCATGTCACGCCCGACGACGCCTGCCGCCATCCCAACTGGGTGATGGGGCGCAAGATTTCCGTCGACTCGGCATCGCTGATGAACAAGGGCCTGGAAGTGATCGAGGCGCACTGGCTGTTCTCCGCGCCGCCGGAACGCATCGAAGTGGTGGTGCATCCGCAAAGCGTGATCCATTCCATGGTGCAGTACCGCGACGGTTCGGTGATGGCCCAGTTGGGCTCGCCGGACATGCGCACGCCCATCGCTTGCGCGCTGGCCTGGCCGGAGCGCATCGAGGCCGGCGTGGGCTCGCTGGACTTCTTCTCCATGTCCAATCTGACTTTCGAAGCGCCGGACCTGGAGCGTTTCCCCTGTCTCAAACTGGCTTTCGAGGTGTTGCGCCTGGGCGGCGACGCGCCGGCGGTGTTGAACGCCGCCAACGAAGTCGCGGTGGAGGCGTTCCTGCAGGGACGCATGCGTTTCCTCGACATTCCCGCCGTGGTATCCGCCGCACTTGAGGGTGTCAGCCTGGCCGGCAGCGACTCGGTCGAGGGTTTGCTGGCCAAGGATGAGGAGGCGCGAGCCTTCGCGCTGCAAAGGGTGGCCGCATGCTGACCTTGCTCGCCTTCCTGGCGGCCATCGGCTTGCTGGTGACCTTTCACGAACTGGGCCACTACTGGGTGGCCCGCTTGTGCGGCGTCAAGGTGTTGCGCTTCTCCATCGGCTTCGGCAAGCCGCTGTGGACGTATTGGCGCAAGGGCACCGAGTGGGTGATTTGTCCGATCCCGCTGGGCGGCTATGTGCGCATGCTGGACGAGCGCGAGGGCCCGGTGACGGAGGAACTGCGCCCGCGGGCCTTCAATAATCAGCATGTGTTGAAGCGCATCGCCATCGTGGCCGCTGGGCCGCTGGCCAATCTCTTGCTGGCGGTGTTGCTGTACTGGGTGGTGCTGGGGCAGGGCGTGAGCCAGGTCAAGCCCTTGGTCGGCACCGTGGTGGCGCAGACCCCGGCCGCGGCGGCCGGCTTCGCGCCTGGCGACCGTATCCTGAGCATAGCCGGCCAGCCAGTGGCCAACTGGCAGCAGATCCGCCTTGCCTTCGTCGAGGCGGCGATGTCGCCGGACGCCACCGTGGTGCGGGTGGAAACCGCCGCCGGCGCCAAGGCCGAACGCCGCATCGACCCCGCCCGCTTCGGCGACAAGGCGGTCACCGCGATGCAGCAGGGCAGCACCGGCCTGACGCCGGGCCGCTTTCTGGCGGTGATAGGCGCGTTGGAAGACGGCGGCGCCGCGCAGAGCGCCGGCCTCAAGGCGGGCGACAAGCTGCTGGCGCTCAACGGCCAGGCCTTGAATAGCTGGGAAGGCTGGGTGACCCAGGTGCGCAACAGCCCGGGGCGCGATCTGGACGTGAAAGTCCTGCGCGGCGCGGAAACGCTGAACATCAAGGTTCGGCCGCAGGCGCATCAGCAGGACGGCGAAGTGGTGGGGCGCATCGGCGCCGCGCCGCAGGCCGATGCCGACTGGGGGCGCCAGCTGCTGTACACCGAGCATTACTCTGTGCCGCAGGCGGCGCTGGCCGCCTTGGCCAAGACCTGGGACACCAGCTGGATGAGCGTCAAGTTCATGGGACGCATGCTGATGGGCCAGGCCTCGCTGGATAATCTGTCCGGCCCGCTGACCATCGCCAATGTCGCCGGCCAGACCGCGCGCGAGGGCCTGACGCCTTATCTGGAGTTCCTGGCCTTGATCAGCATCAGCATCGGCGTGCTGAATCTGCTGCCGATTCCAGTTCTGGATGGCGGGCACTTAATGTATTATGTCGCGGAGTTGATCAGAGGCCGCCCCGTCAGTGAGCGGGCGCAATTGTTCGGACAAAAAATTGGCTTCATCTTGCTGGCGTCTTTGATGGCGTTTGCCTTGCTGAATGATTTCAGCCGCCTATTTGGGGGTTAAAACCGATCTATGAAATTGAAATTGCTTGCAGCAGCCGTACTGGGCCTGACCTCGGCCTCCTTGGCCTGGGCTGCTGATCCTTTTGTCATCAAAGACATCCGTGTCGAGGGCCTGCAGCGCACCGAGCCCGGCACCGTGTTCAATTATCTGCCGGTCAAGGTGGGCGACACCTTCAATGACCAGAAGGCCAACGAGGCGATCAAGGCCTTGTTCGCCACCGGCTTCTTCAATGATGTGCGCATCGAGTCGCGCGATAATGTGGTGATCGTGGCCGTGGCCGAGCGCCCGGTGGTCAGCCAGCTCAATATCAACGGCGCCAAGGAATTCAGCAAGGACCAGCTGAAGAAGGCGCTGAAGGACAATGGCTTCGCCGAATCGCTGATCTTCGACCAGGCGTTGCTGGACGGCGCGGTGCAGGAGCTCAAGCGCCAGTATTACAGCCGCGGCAAGTATTCGGTGGAAGTGACGCCGTCGGTGACCAAGCTGGAACGAAACCGCGTGGCGGTGACGCTGGACATCAACGAGGGCGTGACCGCGCGCATCAAGGATATCCGCATCGTCGGCGTCAGCGCCTTCAAGCAGTCCGAACTGATAGACCTGTTCAGCCTGACCACCGGCGGCTGGCTGTCCTGGATCACCAAGGACGACCAGTATTCCAAGCAGAAGCTGACCGGCGACCTGGAAAAGCTCAAGGCCTTCTACCAGAACCAGGGCTATCTGGAGTTCAACATCGATTCCACCCAGGTATCGATCAGCGCCGACAAGCAGGACATGTTCCTGACGGTGAATATTCACGAAGGCAGGAAGTTCACCATCTCCGACATCAAGCTGGCCGGCGATCTGAAAGTGCCGGAAGCGGATCTGCGCAAACTGATCCAGGCCAAGGCCGGGGATACCTTCAACAACGAGCGCATCACCGAATCGGTTAAATCGCTGAGCGACCGCCTGGGCCAGGCCGGCTATGCCTTCGCCAACGTCAACGTGCTGCCGGACATCGACCACGACAAACAGACCGTGGCCTTTACTTTCTTCGTGGATCCGGGCCGCAAGACCTATGTGCGCCGCGTCAACATCGCCGGCAACACCAAGACCCGCGACGAAGTGATCCGCCGCGAATTGCGCCAGCTGGAAGGCGCCCCCTACGGCGCCGACAAGATCAAGCGCAGCAAGGAGCGCGTGGAACTGCTGGGCTATTTCGAGGACGTCAACATCGAAACGCCGGCGGTGCCGGACGCCGCCGATCAGGTGGACATGAACATCAGCCTGAAAGAGCGCTCCACCGGCAGCGTGTCCGCGGGTATCGGCTTTGTGCAGGGCGAGGGCGTGCAGCTGTCCGCCAGCCTGTCGCAGAGCAATATCTTCGGCTCCGGCAAGTATATGTCGCTGGGTCTGTCCACCGGCAAGGTCAACAAGAATATCTCGCTGTCCTTCACCGATCCGTACTTCACGCCGGACGGCGTCAGCCTGGGTTATGACTTGTACAACCGCGTCTACAACCCGGACGCCACCAATATTTCCGCGTACAAGACCAGCACCATAGGCGGCGCGGTGCGTTTCGGCGTGCCGGTGACCGAGTATGACCGCATCAACTTCAGCATTGGCGCGGAAAACACCAAGATCACCACCTATTCGAACAGCCCGCAGCGCTATATCGACTTCGTCAACCAGTACGGCGCCAGCAACAACACGCTGCTGGGCACCATCAGCTGGGGTCGCGATACCCGTGACAGCGCGCTGTGGCCGACTCGCGGCGCGGTGATCAAGGTGGGCGCCGACGCCGGCCTGCCGGGCGGCGATCTGCAATACTACCGCCTGACCCATCAGCAGACTTGGTTCTTCCCGATGACCAAGACCTTCACGCTGATGCTGAATGGCGAGCTGGGCTATGCCGATGGTTACGGCAAGACCTCGCGCCTGCCGTTCTTCCAGAACTTCTACTTGGGCGGCCTGGGCTCGGTGCGCGGCTACGACACCAGCAGTATCGGTCCGCGCGACACCAATGGCGACTATCTGGGCGGTACCCGCAAGGCGGTGGCCAATGCCGAGATCTTGTTCCCCTTCCCGGGAATGAAGGACAATAAGTCGGTGCGCGCCAGCATGTTCATGGATGCCGGTACTCTGTGGGATCCGTCGGTGGCGGGCAGCTCCGCTGGCGACGGTCTGCGCTATTCCGCTGGCGTGGCGCTGACCTGGCTGTCTCCGATCGGCCCGATGAAATTCAGTATCGCCAACCCGCTGAAGAAGAAGGACACCGACAAAGTCCAGCGCTTCCAATTCCAGCTGGGTACCGTGTTCTAAAATTGACGGGGTTGTTATATGAAAACATTGCAATGGGCGGCCGTGCTCTTGTCGATGGCTGCTTTGTCGGCTCAGGCGGCCGAGCTCAAGATGGGCTATGTCAACACCGAGCGCATCTATCGCGAGGCGGCGCCGGCGATCGCCATCCAGAAACGCCTGGACAAAGAGTTCGCCGAGCGTCGCAACGAGTTGAAGAAGATGGAGGCGCGCGCCAAGGAGCTGGAGTCCCAGCTGGCCAAGAGCAGCTTGAATTCCGACGACCGCAAGCGTTACGAGCGTGAATACGCGGCTTTGGATCGGGACTACCGGGCCAAGGGCCGTGAGCTGTCCGAGGACTTCAACCAGCGGCGCAACGAGGAGTTCGCCTCGGTGCAGGAGCGCGCCAACCGCGCGCTCAAGCAGATCGCCGAGCGCGAGCAGTACGACCTGATCCTGCAGGATGTGGTGTATGTGAACCCCAAGTATGACCTGACGCCCAAGGTTCTGAAGGAATTGGAGCGCTGAAGGCAGGGTAGGGCGGCGTAATGGCCGTCCCGGATGCGCGCGGCCATGGCCGCGCGCCAACTCACATTATGGGAGCAAGCCGACCCCAGGTCGGCTTTCGTTTTTGATGGCTTATACCCTCTCATTCATTACCGGGCAGCTGGGCGGAGAACTGGCGGGTCCGGACCTGAGCGTCAACCGACTGGCGCCGCTGGAAGCGGCCGAGTCCGGCGACATCGCCTTTCTGGCCAACCCCAAGTATCGCAAGCAACTGGACGAAAGCGGCGCCAGCGCGGTGATCGTCGCGCCCAAAATGGCGGAAGAGCTGGCGCAAAGCGCGGCTTGGAACCAGCGTTCCTGGATTGTCGCCGCCGACCCCTATCTTTACTTCGCGCGCCTGGCCGCGCTGTTCCATCCGCAGCCGACGGCGCATGCCGGCATTCACCCCAGCGCGGTGCTGGGCGAGGGCGCTCGGGTGGCGGCCAGCGCCGAGCTGCGTGAACACGTCAGCATCGGCCGCAACGTGGTCATCGGCGAGCGCTGCCGGCTGCTGCCGGGCGTGGTGGTGGGCGACGACTGCGTGCTGGGCGACGACGTGGTCTTGTATCCCAACGTCACGCTTTACCATGGTTGCGTGCTGGGTCATCGCGTCGGCGTGCATTCCGGCAGCGTGATCGGCGCCGACGGTTTCGGCCTGGCCTGGGACAAGGACCACTGGTTCAAAATTCCGCAAACCGGCCGCGTCATCATCGAGGACGACGTGGAAATCGGCGCCAATACCACGGTGGACCGCGGCGCGATGGCGGATACCGTCGTCAAGCGTGGCGCCAAGATCGACAATCTGGTGCAGATCGCCCACAACGTGCAGATCGGCGAGCATTCCGCCATCGCCGGCTGCGTCGGCATCGCCGGCAGCGCCAAGATTGGCGCTTACTGCACCGTGGGCGGCGCGGCGATGTTCGTCGGCCACATTGAAATCTGCGATAAAACCCATATCGGCGGCGGTACCCTGGTGTCGAAGTCGATCAAGACGCCGGGCACCTATGCCTCGTCCTACCCCTTGCAACCTATGAAAGAGTGGCTGGCCAACGCGGTGCACGTCCGTCATCTGGACGATATGGCCAAGCGGCTCAAACAGCTCGAACGCGAGCTCAAAGAAATGAAGAATCAGGAGGAATCCCCCAATGTCTGAACACGCCATCACCATCGATGTCCGCGAGATCATGCGCTATCTGCCGCATCGCTATCCTTTCCTGCTGGTGGACCGTGTCACCGAGTTCGAGGAAAACAAGCGCATCAAGGCGCTGAAGAACGTGACCATCAATGAGCCGTTCTTCGTTGGCCATTTCGAGCAATACCCGGTGATGCCGGGCGTGCTGATCATCGAGGCGATGGCCCAGGCCGCCGGCATCCTGGCCATCCGCAGCCAGGGCGAGCGCGCCGAGAACGAGCTGTACTTCTTCGTCGGCATCGACAACGCCCGCTTCAAGCGCCAGGTGGTGCCGGGCGACCAGCTGACCTTCGAAGTGGAACTGATCACCAGTAAGCGCGGCATCGGCAAGTACTCCGCGCGCGCGCTGGTGGACGGCCAGCTGGCTTGTGAAGCCGAAATCATGTGCGCCAAGCGCGAGGTGTGATCATGGCCATCCATCCAACCGCCATCGTCGACCCCAAGGCCCAGATCGCCGCCGACGTGGAAATCGGCCCTTACACCATCATCGGCCCCAATGTCAGCATCGGCAGCGGCAGCTGGGTGGGCCCTCATGTGGTGATCGAGGGTCACACCTCCATCGGCAAGAACAACCGCATCTTCCAGTTCTGCTCGCTGGGCGCCCAGCCGCAGGACAAGAAGTACGCCGGCGAGCCGACCCGCCTGGAAATCGGCGACAACAACACCATTCGCGAATTCTGCACCTTCAACACCGGCACCGCCCAGGACGTGGGTGTGACCCGTGTCGGCAACGACAACTGGGTGATGGCCTATGTGCACGTCGCGCATGACTGCCAGGTGGGCAATAACGTGATCCTGGCCAATAACGCCACCCTGGCCGGCCACGTGCAGCTGGGCGACTGGGTGATCCTGGGCGGCTTCACCAGCGTGCATCAGTTCGCCATCATCGGCGAGCACGCGATGACCGCCTTCGCCAGCGCCGTGGCCCAGGACGTGCCGCCGTTCGTGATGGCGCACGGCAACCGCGCGGTGCCCTCCGGCATCAACGCCGAAGGCATGAAGCGCCGCGGCTTCAGCGCCGAGCAGATCCGCCGCGTGCGGGGCGCCTACAAGACCTTGTACCGCCAGGGCCTGTCCTTCGAGGACGCCAAGGCCGCCATCCTGGCGGACGCCGCCGCCGGCCACGATGAGCTGGCGCCGTTCACCCGCTTCTTTGGCCAGTCCGCCAGAGGCATCATTCGCTGAGATCCATGCCCGACACTTTGTTCAAAAGCAAGCGGGCACTGAAGGTCGCCATGGTGGCTGGGGAAGCCTCGGGCGACCTTCTTGCCGCCCACCTGATGGACGCGCTGATGGCGCGCCATCCCGACATCGAGTTCGCCGGCATCGGCGGCCCGCGCATGGAAGCGCGGGGTTTCGTCAGCCACGCGCCGCAAAGCCGGCTGGCGGTGATGGGCTATGCCGAAGTGCTCAAGCGCCTGCCAGAGCTGCTGCGCATCCGCCGCACCCTGCGCGATAGATTGCTGGCCGAAAAGCCGGACGTCTTCATCGGCATCGACGCGCCGGACTTCAACCTGGACCTGGAGGCCACGCTCAAGCGCGCCGGCATTCCCACCATCCATTACGTCAGCCCCTCGGTCTGGGCCTGGCGGCCGGAGCGGGTGCAGCAGATAGGCCGCAGCGTCAGCCACATGCTGTGCCTGTTTCCGATGGAGCCGCCGCTGTACCGCCAGGCCGGGGTGCCGGTCACCTATGTCGGCCACCCGCTGGCCAGCGAGATTCCGCTGCGGCCGGACCAGGGCGCGATGCGCGAGCAGCTGGGCCTGCCGCAGCGCGCGCCGGTGTTCACCCTGATGCCGGGCAGCCGCGTCAGCGAACTGGAACACATGGCGCCGCTGTATATCGAAACCGCCAAACTGCTGCTGAAAACCTATCCGGACGCCCAGTTCCTGGTGCCCTTGGCCACCCGTCCCACCATGGCGCTGTTCGACCGCATGCTGAGCCGCCACAAGGGCTGGGACCTGCCGCTGCGCAAGCTGTTCGGCCATGCGCAGATGGCGATGATCGCCAGCGACGCGGTGTTGGTCACCAGCGGCACCGCCACGCTGGAAGTGGCGCTGACCAAGAAACCGATGGTGATCAGCTACAAGCTGTCCGCGCTGACTTACCGCCTGGTCAAGCGCAAGATCCGCCTGCCTTACGTCGGCCTGCCCAATATCCTGTGCGGCCGCTTCGTGGTGCCGGAGCTGCTGCAGAAGCAAGCGACGCCGGCCAAGCTGGCGGCGGAAATGCAAAGACTGTACGAGGATCAGGACGCGCGCCGCGAGATGGTGGACGCCTTCACCGAACTGCATCAGTCCTTGCGCCAGGACACCGCCGCATTGGCGGCGGAAGCGGTGCTGCACGTGGTGGGGCGGCAATGAGCGGGCTTGATCTGGAACTGATCGCCGGAGTGGACGAAGCCGGCCGCGGCCCGCTGGCCGGCGCGGTGTTCGCCGCCGCGGTGATTCTGGACCCGGCCAAACCCATCGCCGGCCTGGCCGATTCCAAGGTGCTGAGCGAGGCCCGCCGCGACGAGCTGGCGCTGTTGATCAAGCGTGACGCGCTGGCCTGGTGCATCGCCAGCGCCAGCGTCGAGGAAATCGACAAGCTCAATATCCTGCACGCCACCATGCTGGCGATGACGCGGGCGGTGCAAGGCCTGCAGCCGCAGGCGACGCGCGCGCTGATCGACGGCAACCGCGTGCCCAAGGGCCTGCCGGTGCCGGGCGAAGCCATCGTCAAGGGCGACGCCAAGGTGGCGGCCATTTCCGCCGCGTCCATCCTGGCCAAGACCGCGCGCGACGCCGAACTGGTGGCCTTGGACGCGCTGCATCCGCAATACGGTTTCGCCCGCCACAAAGGCTATCCCACCGCGGAACACCTGGCCGCGCTGGAGCAGCACGGCGCCTTGCCGGCGCATCGCAAGAGCTTCGGCCCGGTCAAGGCCTGGCTGGCGCGGCAGCAGGGGCAATTGTTTTGAGCGGCGAGGCCGCCAAATCCTGTTTCCCGCCGGTGGCGCGCGCCGATGCCCGCGTCTTGGTGCTGGGCTCCTTGCCCGGCGACGCCTCGCTGCAGGCCGGCCAGTACTATGCCCACCCCCGCAATCAATTCTGGCCGCTGCTGCAGGCGATCACCGGCCGGCCGCTGGTCGAACTGGCCTACGCCGAACGCTTGGACGCGCTGCAAGGAGCCGGCGTGGCCTTGTGGGACGTGATCGCCAGCGCGCGGCGGCGCGGCAGCCTGGATACCTCCATCCGCGATCAGCGCGCCAACGATCTGCGCGAGCTGGCGCAGAGCCTGCCGCGGTTGCGCGCGGTCGCCTTCAACGGCGCCACCGCCGCGCGCGCGGCCGGACAGCTGGATGGCCTGGGGCTGGACATTCTGGCCTTGCCTTCTTCCAGCCCGGCGCATACGCTGGCGTTTGACAGAAAACTTGAAGTTTGGCGGCAACTGGGACGATATTTGTAGTTGACGATGGCCAAACGCGCTCGTCGTCGTGATGAAACCACCTGGGGGAGCGAATATGGGCCATTACTGCATATGGTTTGTCACGCCGGACGACAGCGTGATGCGCCGGGCCGAAGTGGTGATCAACGGCGTGATCCATTGCCATCAGGTGCTGGAGGAAATCGAGGCGCAGCTGGCGGTGGACTGCGGCCTGACCCAGGTGATGATCGTGGACTGGAAGCGTTTTGAGACGCCGGAGCAGGCCGGTAAGCTCGCTCACGCGGCTTAGACGGCTAGCTCTTTGGTAGGAGTCAAGCCCGCGGGCGGCCATGCTATCATGGCCGCCTGAATCTTTATGGGGGTCGGCGTCATGCGCGTGTTGGGTTTCGCCGGCTATTCCGGCAGCGGCAAGACCACCTTGCTGGAAAAACTGATTCCCCGTCTGACCGCGCGCGGCCTGCGCGTCGCCGTGGTCAAGCACACCCACCACGATGTGGACTGGGACACGCCGGGCAAGGACAGCTGGCGCCATCGCCAGGCCGGCGCCACCCAAGTGCTGCTGGCCTCGGCCCGCCGCCGCATGCTGGTGGAGGAACTGGCGGACAGCAATGATTTGCCGCTGGCCGCCCACTTGGCGATGCTGGGTCCTTGCGATCTGGTATTGGCCGAAGGCTTCAAACACGAAGCGATTCCCAAGATAGAAGTGGTCAACAGCGCGCTGGCCGCGCCGGCGTTGCATCTGCATGATGGCCAAGTGTTGGCCGTGGTCGGCGATCTGCCGCAAACGCTGGACCTTCCCTGGTTTCACCGCGACGACGCCGACGCCGTCGCCGCCTTCCTGATTACACGATTGGATCTGCCCCATGCTGAGCTTTGAACAAGCCCGCGACTGGCTGCTGCAGCGCGCCCAGCCGCTGAGCGCCACCGAACAAGTCGAACTGCTGGCCGCCGCCGGCCGCGTGCTGGCCGAACCGGTGCTGGCCACGCTGGACGTGCCGCCGCACGACAATAGCGCGATGGACGGCTACGCGCTGCGCGCCGCCGAACAAGCGGCGGCGATGCCGGTGTCGCAGCGGGTGCCGGCCGGCAGCGTGCCGCAGGCATTGATCGCCGGCAGCGTGGCGCGCATCTTCACCGGCGCGCCGATCCCACCCGGCGCGGACGCCGTGATCATGCAGGAACAGGCGGAAACCGCCGCCGACGGCACGGTCAGCTTCAGCCAGCCGGCCAGCGCCGGCCAGAACATCCGCCGTCGCGGCGAAGACATCCGCGTTGGCCAGGAAATCCTGCCGGCCGGCAAAGTGCTGAACCCGGCCGACATCGGCCTGGCCGCGTCCATCGGGGTGGAAACGCTGACGGTGCGCCGCCCGCTGCGGGTGGCGGTGTTCTTCACTGGCGACGAGCTGGTGGAGCCGGGCCGGCCGCTGGCCGCCGGTCAGATCTACAACTCCAACCGCTACTGGCTGGCGCCGGCGCTGATGCGTCTGGGCTGCGAGGTGATAGACCTGGGCATCGTCCGCGATTCCCTGGGCGCCACCCGCGAGGCGCTGCGCGACGCCGCCGACGCCGCCGACGTGATCATGACCTGCGGCGGAGTGTCGGTGGGAGAGGAAGACCACGTCAAGGCCGCGGTCGAGGCCGAGGGCTCGCTGGACCTGTGGAAACTGGCGATCAAGCCGGGCAAGCCGCTGGCCTATGGCAAGGTGGGGCAGGCGGACTTCATCGGCCTGCCGGGCAATCCGGTATCCGGCTTCGTCACCTTCCAGGTGCTGGCGCGCGCCTTCCTGGAGCGTCGCGCCGGCCTGCCGGTATCGGCGCTGGCGCCGGAAGGCCCGTACCCGGCGGCTTTTGACTGGACCCGGCCGGATGCGCGCCGCAGCGAGTTCATCCGCGTGCGTCGCGTGTGCGTCGACGGCCGCTGGCAGTTGGAACTGTACCCGCAGCAAGGCTCCGGCGTGCTGATGTCCTGCGCCTGGGCCGACGGCCTGGTGCGCTTGGAGCCGGGTCAGGCGGTGGCGTGCGGCGACATGCTGGCCTATCTGCCGCTGGTGCAGTGAGCCGTGCCCACCATCCGCTTCGTCGATGAAAACGGCGCGCTGCTCGGCGAACAGCAGGCGGCGCCCGGCGACAATCTGCTGGACCTGGCGCGGCTGGCGGACGTGCCCTTGCACTGGCGTTGCGGCCAGGGCACTTGCGGCACCTGCAAGGTGAGGCTGGCGACGCCGGAGGCGGAGCAGCGGCCCAGCCGCAAGGAGCGCAATGTGTTGCTGCGCGCCGGCGCGATTGACGCCGCCCAGGCCGCCAGCGAAAGCTGGACCGAGGCGCGGCCGTGGCGGCTGGCCTGTCATCTGCATCTGAGCGATGACGACTGGGAAGTGGAGTGTCCGGCGTTTTGAGCGCCAACAAAAAGGGCCCGTAGGGGCCCTTGTTTATTGCATTGGTCGCTCAAGCGCTCCTGCGGTACAGCGCGATCGACCCCGCCAAGGCCAGCAAGGCGCCGCCGCTGACGCGGTTCAGCCACTTCACGCCGTTTTCCCGCCACAGCTGCAGCGATTTCGCGCCCAGCAGCGCGTAAGCGCTCATCGCCAGCACGTCTATCGCCACGATCACGGTGGCCAAGGCCAGGTACTGGGGCAGTTGGGCCTCGGCTGGCGCGACGAACTGCGGCAGCAGCGCGGACATG
The DNA here is from genome assembly GCF_001043555.1 of Chromobacterium sp. LK1. Lineage (NCBI taxonomy): Bacteria > Pseudomonadati > Pseudomonadota > Betaproteobacteria > Neisseriales > Chromobacteriaceae > Chromobacterium > Chromobacterium sp. LK1. The sequence goes on from NZ_LDUI01000043.1 coordinate 32,641, forward strand.
AAGAAATAATACTTGGGGTTGCCCATGGCCACGGAAAAGCTCTTGGCGACGGCGGCCCAGCGCGAGGGCTGGCGCGCGGCGTCATCAACCGAGGCTAGCCCGCTTTTGGCGCGCAGCATTTGCAGGCCGACATAGGCGAGAAAGGCCACGCCCAGCCATTTGACGATCAGAAACAGGGTTTCCGATGCCGCCAGCAGCGCGCCGAAACCCAGGCCCACCAACAGCACCAGCAGCAAGTCGGCCAGCACCGCGCCCAGCATGCCATACAGCGCGTAGCGCAGGCCGAAGCGGGAGCCATTGTTCAGCGCCAGCAAGACCGTGGGCCCCGGAGTGAGAATGCCCACGGCCATGATGAAGGCGAAGGCGAGCAGGGTAGCGAGGGTCATGGTCGGGATTCTCCTGTTGCAGCGGCTTTGAGCCTGTTCAAGGTCTCGCTCTTGCTCGCGGGATGGTCTGCACGCGCTTAATCGGCGGTCTGTTCCGCGCAGTCTTCATCTGCGTTCTTGGGCTCCGGGCACTCCGGCCGCAGCCAGTGGCGCAGCATGGTCAGCGCCACCGCCAGCAGGGTGGGGCCGATGAACAAGCCTATCACCCCCCAGGCGATCAGGCCGCCGATCACGCCGAGGAAGATCAGCGACAGCGGCATCTGCGCGCCCTGGCTGATCAGCAAGGGCTTCAGGATGTTGTCTATGGTGTTGATCAGCAAAAAGCCCCAGACCAGCAGAAAGATGCCCAGGCCGGTGTTGCCGGTGTAAAACACCCAGGCGGCGGCCGGCAGCCAGACGATCAGCGTCGGCATCTGCGCCACCGCGACGATGAAGCAAAGGAAGCCCAGCACCAGCGCGCCGGGCACGCCGGCGATCAAGAGGCCGATCACGCACAGAATGGTCTGCGCCAGCGCGGTGCCCACCACCCCGGTGGTGACGCTGCGTATGGTGCGGGCGATCACGTCCGGCAGCTCGCCGGCCGGCGCTCCGCCCAGCTTGATCACGATCAGCTCCACCATGTCCCACAGCCGGTCTCCGTTGATCAGCAGCAGGCCGGATACGATGATGGCCAGCACGATTTCCAGCAGGCTCAGGCTGAGATTGGCGCCGCCGGACAATAGCCACAGCGCGCCCTGGTTCACCGCCGGGCGGATTTTTTCGAAGAAGCCGGGCAGGTCGGCCTGCACGCTGCCCCACAGCTTTTGCAGACTTTCACCCACCACCGGGATATTGGCCAGCCAGGCCGGCGCGTTGGGCAGGGTCAGCTGGGTCAGGTCGTGAGTGAGGCCGGACAGATGGGGCAGGGTGTCCGCCAGGGTCAGCGCCATCAGGCCGATGGGAATCGCCAGCGCCAGGGCCAGCGCCAGCACGATGAGCAGGGCGGCCAGCTTGTGGCGTTCCCCCAGTTTTTGCCGCAGCCGGCAATGCAGCGGCCAGGCGGAAATGGCGATGATGGAGGCCCAGGTCAGGGCGCCCAGGAACGGTTGGATCACGCGCAGGCAGGACATCACCAGCAGGGCGATGATGGCGATCTGGAACACCGCCAGAATGCTGACATTGGGGAATGCTTTATTGATGGCCATGGGGCTCTCGGAAAATGAAAAACGGGCCGATCTGGATCGGCCCGCTGATTCTGCAATGCAATGGAGCTGAATGCAATTGGCGCTTGCGGCTATTGCGGGTTCGCCGCGGCCAGGGTCTTGGCGAAGGCCGCCGCCGGCGTGAAGCCGACCACGCGGTCCGCCTCCTGGCCCAGCTTGTCGAACAGGATGATGCCGGGTGGGCCGAACAGACCGAAGCGCTTGAGCAGCGCCTGGTGCTCGGCGTTATTGGCGGTGACATCGGCCTTGACCAGCACATAGCCCTGCATCTGGCGGCTGACCGCCGGGTCCGGGAAGGTTTCCGCCTCCATCTCCTTGCAGGACACGCACCAGTCCGCGTAGAAGTCCAGCAGCAGCGGCTTGCCGTCCGCCTTGGCCTTGGCCAGCAAGGCGTCCAGCTGTGCGTTGCTGGCAGCGGGCTGGAACACGGCCTCGGCGCGGGCCTCCGCCTGGCCTTGACCCAGCCAGCGCAGCGGATAGCGCGGATTGTCGGCGCCGGCCAGCAGGCCGGCCAACTGCGCCGCGCCTATCAACAGCAGCGCCACGCCGGCGGCCTTGCCCAGCCGTCGCGGCGCGCCGGCGTTGCCAGGCAGCGCTTCCAGCGCGCCCAACGACACCGCGCTGCCTATCAGCAGCAAGGCCCACAGCAGCATCACCAGCGCGCCCGGCAGGAAGGGCGCGGCCAGCCAGATGGCCAGGCCCAGCATCACCACGCCGAAGCCGGCCTTGACGGTTTTCATCCAGCCGCCGGCGCGCGGCAATACATGGCCGCCGAAAGTGCCGATCAGGATCAGCGGCAGGCCCAGGCCCAGCGCCATCGCGTACAGCGCCGCGCCGCCCAGGGCGGCGTCGCCGGTGCTGCCGATATAGCCCAGCGCCAGCGCCAGCGGCGGCGCGACACAGGGACCGATGATCAGCGCGGACAGCGCGCCCATCGCGAACACGGTGGCGAACTTGCCGCCGGACAGATGATTGGAGGTGTCGGCCAGCCGCGATTGCAGCGCCGACGGCAGCTGGATGGTGAACAGATCGAACATGGACAGCGCGAACACCACCATCAGCGCGCTGGCGCTCAGCACCACCGCCGGCTGTTGCAGCCATACCGTCAGCAGCGAGCCGGTGAGGCCGGCGATGACGCCGACCAAGGTGTATGTCAGCGCCAGGCCTTGCACATAGGTGAAGGACAGCAGGAAACCGCGGCGACGGGTCAGTGTTGCGCCCTGGCCGGCAATCAATGAGGAAACGATGGGCAGCAGCGGATACATGCAGGCGGTGAAGGCCATGCCTATGCCCGCCAGCAGAAAGGTGCCCAATGTGGTCAGCCAACCCTGGGCTGCCAGCTCATTGTTGCCGGCCGGGGACTTTCCCTGCGGGGAGGCCTCCGACAGCCATTCGCCCAGCTTGCCGCCGGCGGCCGGCGTGCCGCCCACCTTGAGCTTGTGGGTGTAGGGCGGGTAGCAGACGCCGGCGTCGGCGCAGCCTTGCAGCTTGACCTGCAGCTCGAACTCGGCCGGCGCGTTGGGCTGCAGGGGCACGGTCACCACGTTCTTGCCGAGAAACACGGTCTGCTTGCCGAAGTACTGGTCGTTCTTTTCCTTGCCGGCCGGGAATTGCGGCGCGCCCACCAGATTGGCCGGCTGGCTGCTGATCTGGGTGCGGTCGCGGTACAGGTAGTAGCCGGGGGCCACGTCCAGCGTCAGCTTGAGCTGGTCGCCGACGCGTTCCACCTTGGCGGCGAAGGCTTGCTCGGCCGGCAGCAGGTCGTCCTGGTTGATGGCGTGCGCGGGCAGGCTCAAGCCCAGGCAGGCCAGCGAGATCGCGAGCAAGCCCACGATTCGGGATGAGAGTAGCGATAAGTTGATTGGCACGGGATGACTCTATGGTTTATGGTCGTTAGCGTTTGAATGACCGGCGCGCACAGGCATTGGTTCCGTGGCGGCCGGGCGGGGCGCGGAAGGCGGCGGTTTTGGTCGCGACCGCATCTTGCTATGCGAAAACAATATGCATTAAATTCAATTCACGGGCAAACGGTAAGATAGAATATTTATATAAAAACTAGGGTACGACACCAGACATCATGCGAGAAACGATTCACTTTGCTCATGCCAACAGTTTTCCAGCCTCGGTTTACCGCAAGTTCCTGGCCACGCTGGGCGAACGCCACCAGGTGGGTTTCCTCGACGCCATCGGCCACGATCCCCGCTATCCGGTCACCGATTGCTGGCCGCACCTGGTGGAGGAAACCATCGCCCATATCGAAGCCCACAGCCAGGGGCCGGTGGTTGGCGTCGGCCATTCGCTGGGCGGCTTCCTGATGTTCTACGCCGCCTTGCGCCGGCCGGAGCTGTTCAAACGCATCGTGATCCTGGATTCGCCGCTGATGGGGCCGTTCCGCTCGCGCGGCATCTGGCTGGCCAAGAAGCTGGGCTTCATCGATCGCGTCACCCCGGGCGGCAATACCCTGAAGCGGCGCGACAACTGGGCGTCGGTGGCCATGGTTCACGACTACTTCGCCCGCAAGCCGATGTTCGCCCGCTTCGACCCGGACTGCCTGGCCGACTACGCCGAGCACGGCACGGTGGACGACGGCCAGGGCGGACGCAAGCTCAAGTTCCGTCCGCAGATCGAGCATGAAATCTACTGCGCGCTGCCGCATGATTTTCCGCGTTATCGCGGTCAATTGAAAGTGCCGGCCACCTTTATTGCCGGCACCGGTTCGGATGTACTCAAGCCGGCGGATCTGCGCTTCATGCGCAAGCACTTCAATATCGAGGTGCAGATGCAGCAGGGCAGCCATCTGTTTCCGCTGGAACGGCCGGTGGAAACGGCGCGGAGGATACTGGACCTGCTGGAGGCCTGAGCCGGGATCCGGCGGCGCAAAAAACGGAAGCCCGCGGGCTTCCGTTTTGACTGCTGCTTGCGTTTGAGCGGCGAAGCGCTGCCGCTTCTAGGCGGGCTAGATGGGACGGATTTCTTGCGGGTAAAGCAGGGCGATATGGGCCCTGCCTCCGGAGCGGTCGGTCAAGAACAGCTGTGCCAACAGCAGATGCTGTTCCGGCAGGGAGTTCAGGTCGGTCTTGATCTTGTCGAACAGCTCGGCCTTGTAGGTGGCTTGGGACTTGCCGTCGGCCTCGGTGGAGTAGGTTTTCAGTGCCCAAGCATGGCCGACATGAGCTAGCTCGGGGTTGGCCAGTCCCAGTTTGTGATAAATGACGCCTTTGGCGTCAGAGCCATCCTCGTCGGAGTAAGCGAGCAGGGAGAAGCTGGGGTCGATGTGATTCAGGGCGAAGTTCAGCTTGTCGGCCACGTTTTCGATATAGCGCTCGAAGTCGCAGGTGTATAGCCAGGGAGTATGCGGAATGGGTGGTTTGATGTAGGTGGTGGGATAGAACAGGGTGATGGTGGCCTTGCCCTCCTTGCTGTCCGACAGCAAGAGCTTGGCGCCGAAAGCCTCGGACGGCGACAAGTTGTTCAGTTTGTTGCGAATCTTGTCGAATAGTTCTGCGTTGTAGGCGGCCTGATCGTCGCCTTTGGGCTTGGCCTCGATATAGAATTTTTGCCAGCCGGCATTGTTCTTCTGGATATTGCCCTGGTTGGCCGGCGCATAAAACACCACGCCCTTGGCCGGATTTTCTTTCTCGTCGGCTACGGCGGCGATGATGTGATGATTGGCCCGCGATAATTCATCGGTGCGCTGTCTGATCTTCTCCAGCAGTTCATCGATATCATGCTTAAACTCGGCAATATAATCCCAATTATTTGACATTGAATGACTCCATGGAAGTTGAATGACGCGGCGGTGTCGCGCACCGAATCAATTCTATGTCATTGGCAAATTGGCGCAGCTGACAAATGCTGAACATGTCGTGTAGGGCAGGGGGTGCGGCAGGCCGTTCGTGGCGTTAGGCGGGTGGGCTCGCGTCGTCAAAGCAAAACGCCCGGCGGAGCCGGGCGTTGAAGTTGGACGACAAACCTTCTTATAGCATCGCCAGCCGCTGGCGCACGCTGCGCTCGATGCCGGCGGCGTCCAGGCCGCAATCGGCCAGCATGCCGGCCGGATCGCCGTGCTCGACGTAATCGTCCGGCAGGCCCAGCTGCAATACCGGCTTGAGGATGCCCATCGCCTGCATTGCCTCCAGGCAGGCCGAGCCGGCGCCGCCCATCACCACGTTTTCCTCCACGGTGATGACCAGGTCGTGGCTTTCCGCCAGCCGGCATACCAGTTCCGCGTCCAGCGGCTTGACGAAGCGCATGTCGGCCACGGTGGCGTTCAGCGCCTCGGCGGCGGCCAGGGCCGGCGTCACCATGCTGCCGAAGGCGAGGATGGCCACTTTTTCGCCTTCGCGGCGCAGCCGGCCCTTGCCCAGCGGCAACGCTGTCATCTCGGCCTGGATCTCGGCGCCGGGGCCGGTGCCGCGCGGGTAGCGCACCGCGGCTGGGCTGTTCAGCATGAAGCCGGTGTACAGCATCTGGCGGCATTCGTCTTCGTCCGATGGCGCCATCACCGTCAGATTGGGGATGCAGCGCAGGAAGGACAGATCGAAGGCGCCCGCGTGGGTGGGGCCGTCCGCGCCCACCAGGCCGGCGCGGTCGATGGCGAACAGCACCGGCAGGTTCTGCAGCGCCACATCGTGGATCAGTTGATCGTATGCGCGCTGCAGGAAGGTGGAGTAGATCGCCACCACCGGTTTGGCGCCGTCACAGGCCAGGCCGGCGGCGAAGGTGACCGCGTGCTGCTCGGCGATGGCCACATCGTGATAACGGTCCGGGTGCTCCTGCTCGAAGCGCACCAGGCCGGAGCCCTCGCGCATCGCCGGGGTGATGCCGATCAGGCGCGGGTCGCGCTTGGCCATGTCGCAGATCCAGTCGCCGAACACCTGGGTGTATTGCGGCTTGCCGCCGCCCTTGCCGCTGGCCAGGCCGTTGCTGGGGTCGAACTTGGTGACGCCGTGGTATTTGACCGGGTCGCTTTCCGCCAGCTTGTAGCCGTGGCCCTTCTTGGTGACGATGTGCAGGAACTGCGGGCCCTTGAGGCTGCGGATATTGCTCAGGGTGTCCACCAGCACGTCCACATCGTGGCCGTCGATCGGGCCGATGTAGTTGAAGCCGAATTCCTCGAACAAGGTGCCCGGGGTGAAGAAGCCCTTGACGTGCTCTTCCACCTTGCTGGCGATCTCCTTCAATGGCGGGGCGATGCCCAGCACCTTGCTGGAGCCTTCGCGCATCGCCGCGTAGAAGCGGCCGGACATCAGCTTGGCCAGGTAGTTGTTCAGCGCGCCGACATTGGGGGAGATCGACATCTCGTTGTCGTTGAGCACCACCAATAGATCGGTGTCCATCGCGCCGGCGTTGTTGAGCGCCTCGAAGGCCTGACCGGCGGTCATCGAACCGTCGCCGATGATGGCCACGCATTTGCGCTCTATGCCCTGGGTCTTGGCCGCCACCGCCATGCCCAGCGCCGCGCCTATGGAAGTGGAGGAATGGCCGACGCCGAAGGTGTCGTATTCCGATTCGTCGCGCTTGGGAAAGCCGGCCAGGCCGCCTTTCTGGCGCATGCTGCCCATGCGCTCGCGGCGGCCGGTCAGGATTTTGTGCGGGTAGGTCTGGTGGCCCACGTCCCACACCAGGCGGTCGTCCGGGGTGTTGAATACATAGTGCAGCGCGATGGTCAGCTCGATGCTGCCCAGGTTGGAGGCGAAGTGGCCGCCGGTCTTGCTGACGCTTTCCACCAGGAAGTCGCGCAGTTCCGTGGCCAGCGGCGTGAGCTGCTGGCGCGACAGCTTGCGCAGGTCGGCAGGGCTTTGAATGGTCTCGAGCAAGGGGTACATAGTTTTCAGCTTCTTCAGAACGAGCGCGCGACGATGTAGTCGGCCAGTTCTTTCAATCGTTGGGCGGAATCGCCAAATCCTTCCAGCGCGGCAAAAGCCTCGTCGCGCAAGTCGCGGGCAAACTGCTTGGCTTCGGCCAGCCCCATCAGGCTGACATAGGTGGGCTTGTCGTGGGCGGCGTCCTTGCCGGCGGTCTTGCCCAGCGTGGCGGTATCCGCCTCGCAGTCCAGCACATCGTCCACCACCTGGAAGGCCAGGCCCATGCGCTTGGCGAACACGTCCAGGCGGGCGGTTTCGTTCTCGCTCAGCGGCCGGCCGGCCATGGCGCCCAGCAGCACCGACGCGCGTATCAGCGCGCCGGTCTTCAGCAAATGCATGTATTCCAGTTCCGGCTGGTTCAGCGCCTTGCCCACGCTGGCCAGGTCTATGGCCTGGCCGCCGGCCATGCCGGCGTGGCCGGCGGCGCGCGCCAGCGTGTGCGTCATCGCCAGCTGCGCGCGGGCTTCCACCCCGGCCATCGGCGTGGAGAGCACGTCGAAAGCCAGGGTTTGCAACGCGTCGCCCACCAGGAGCGCGGTGGCCTCGTCGTAAGCCACGTGGCAGGTGGGCTTGCCGCGGCGCAGCACATCGTCGTCCATGCAGGGCATGTCGTCGTGCACCAGGGAATAGACGTGGACCATTTCCACCGCCGCGGCCACGCGGGCCAGATTGTCGGCGCTGGCGCCCACCAGTTCGCCGGCGGCGAAGGCCAGCAGCGGCCGCACCCGCTTGCCGCCGCCCAGGCTGACATAGCGCATCGCCTCGTGCAGCTTTTGCGGCGTGTGCTGGCCGGAGGGCAGCAGGCGTTCCAGCGCGCCTTCCACTTGCTGCTGGATCTCGGTCATCCAGGCCATGAACGGTTTATTGGCCATTGGACAATTCCAGTGCTTTGAGTTCGTTGTTTTCCAGTATTTTCAGCTGCTGTTCCGCGTCGGCCAATTTGCCTTGGCAGAACTTGATCAATTCTATGCCCTGCTTGTAGGAGCCGAGCGCCGTTTCCAGCGGCATGTCGCCGCTTTCCATCGCCTGGATGATGTCTTCCAGTTGGGCCAGTGCGGTTTCGAAACTGGCCGGCGCTTTGCTGGCTTTAGCCATGGCGTTTTCCTTATTGTGCTTTGTGGTGGCCGGGCCGTGCGTTTTCTATTGGTGTCGCGTGGGCGCGGGCGGCTCTTTAAGGCCGTCATTCTAGTCCAATTTCCCGGTGTGGCGACAGAGGCGATTGAGCGCTTTTGGCAAGCCGGGACGCGGTTGGAATGGTAATCGTCCAGGAAGGGAACGCGCCTAGCGGACAATTCCCCGTCGTCCGCATTTGCGGTAGGGTGTCGCCAATAGAAAACGACAGGGGCCAGCATGCAATCTCAAGCATCGATACTCATTACCGGCTGCTCCAGCGGCATCGGCTATCACACCGCCATCATCCTGGCCCAGCGCGGCTGGCGCGTGATCGCCAGCTGCCGCGCCGCCGCCGACGTGGAGCGCCTGCGCAGCGAGGGCATGACTTGCATCCAGCTGGATGTGAACGATACCGGTTCCATACACGCCGGTTTGGCCCAGGCGCTGGAGCTGGCCGGCGGCCGCCTGGACGCCTTGTTCAACAATGCAGGCTTTGGCCAGCCCGGCGCGGTGGAGGACATCAGCCGCGCCGCGATGCGCGAGCAGTTCGAGACCAATTTGTTCGGCCCCTGGGAACTGAGCAACGCCGCGCTCAAGGTGATGCGCGCCCAGGGCCATGGCCGCATCGTGTTCAACAGCTCCATCCTCGGTTTCGCCGCCATGCGCTGGCGCGGCGCCTACAATGCCAGCAAGTTCGCGATGGAAGGCTTGTGCGACACCCTGCGCCACGAGTTGCACGGCAGCGACATCCATGTGTCGCTGGTGGAGCCGGGGCCGATAGAAAGCCGCTTCCGCCCCAATGCGCTGGCGCGTTTCCTGAAGAACGTGGACATCGACGCCAGCTGTCACCGCGACGCCTATCAGCAGCAGCTGGCGCGGCTGAAGAAAGAGGGCCACGCCGCGCCGTTCACCTTGCCGGCCAGCGCGGTGGCGGAGGCGGTGTATCGCGCGATTACCGCGGCCAAGCCGGCGGCGCGCTATCGGGTGACTTTCCCCACCAAGCTGTACTGGTGGCTGCGGCGTCTGTTGCCAACCCGTTGTTTTGACTGGGCCTTGCGCGCGGCGACCTGATGCACGGCCAAGTCTTTGGCTTAGCATGAGTTTTTCTATGCATAGTCATGTTTTTTCTTAGATGACATTTTGATAGTTTCTTGTTGATCTAGTCTGGCGATTCGCTTTACAGTCACGGCACTTGCTCATGGCATTTGCTCATGCCGGAGCAGGCATAACAAATATTGAGATGCCGGGATTCCCGGCTCCGTGACACAAAGGAGTAAGCGAGATGAATCGCTGGAAATGGCTGCCCCTGCTGCTGGCGGGGGCGGGCCTGTTCGCGTCCGCGCAGGCGGCCGATATGACCAAGACGCTGAAGGTGTCCTTCCTGGCGCCCGAGACCGGCTTCGACCCGGCCAAGATGAGTGACATCTATTCGCTGGGCGTGATCGAGAACATCTTCGACAACCTGCTCAGGTACGACTATCTGGCGCGGCCGCTCAAGCTCAAACCCGGCACCGCCCAGGCACTGCCGGAAATATCGGCGGACGGCAAGGTCTTCACTTTCAAAATCCGGCCCGGCATCTATTTTGCCGACGATCCGGCCTTCAAGGGCAAGAAGCGCGAGCTGACCGCGGCGGACTACGCCTACAGCATCAAGCGTTTCGCCGATCCCAAGGTCAGCTCGCCCAACGCCACCTCCTATACCGACTACGTGCTGGGGCTGGCGGAGGCGGGCAGCGCCGCCAGCAAAAAAGGGCGCTTCGATTACGACAAGCCCATCGATGGCATCAAGGCGCTGGACCGCTACACCCTGCAGCTGACGCTGAAAAAGCCCAATTACAACTTCCTCTACACCGTGGCCGCCAAATTCAGCGGCGCGGTGGCGCGCGAGGTGATTGAAGCCTACGACAGCAACACTAATGCCCACCCGGTGGGCACCGGGCCGTTCGTGCTGAAGGAATGGAAGCCGGGCAACCGCATCATCCTGGAAGCCAACCCCGGCTATCGCAAGGAAGTGTTCGCCGACGAGCCGGCCGCCGACGCGCCGCCGCAGGACCGCGAAATCGCCGATCAACTGCGCGGCAAGACCCTGCCGGTCATCGGCCGCATCGATATCAAGGTGATAGAAGAAGAACAGCCGCGCTGGCTGTCCTTCCTCAACAAGCAGATCGACTACATCGGCGTGCCCAAGTCCGCGATTCCGTCCACCGTGCACAGCAGCGAGGCCAATCCCTTCCAGGCCAGCCTCAACCCGACGCTGGCGCAGCGCGGCATCCGCCTGCATCACAATCTGGGCATGGACCTGACTTACGCCTTCTTCAATATGCGCGACCCGGTGGTAGGGGGCTACAGCAAGCAAAAGATCGCGCTGCGCCGCGCCATCGCCATGGCCTACCCCAGCCAGGAAGTGATCAAGCTGCTGTACAGCGGCCAAGCCATCCAGTTGCAGAATCTGGTGCCCTTGAACATGGTGGGCAACGATCCGCGCTTCCACGGCGCGACGGACTTCGATCCGGCGCTGGCCAATGCCTTGCTGGATCAGGCCGGCTACAAGATCGGCCCGGACGGTTACCGCCGCCAGCCCAACGGTCAGCCGCTGCTGATCACCCAGTCCACCCAGGGCAGCGCATTCGACAAGCAGTTCAACCAGATCTGGCAGAAGGCTTTCGACAGCATCAAGCTGCGCGTCACCTTCAAAGTGGCCAAGTGGAACGAAAACCTCAAGGCCGCCTATGCCGGCAAGGTGCAGATGTGGTCCTTGGGTGGTTCCGCCGCCATTCCGGACGGCGATGACTTCGTCACCGGCTTGTGGAGCAAGCAGATTGGCATCGCCAACCTGCCGTTCTTCAGCCGGCCGGAGTTCGACAAGGCTTATGAAGCATCGCAAGTGCTGCCCAACGGCCCTGAGCGCGACGCGCTGTTCGACCGCATGAATCGGGTGGCCGCCGCCTATCAGCCCTATGTGCTGGGCGTGACCCGCTTCGAAAACGTCGTCAGCCACGACTATCTCAAGGGTTACAAACCGCATCCGCTGGCCACGATAGGGGCGTCCTGGCGTTATGTCGACATCGACCTGAGCAAGCGCCGCTAACTATCTTGATCCGGGGCGCAGCCGCGCCGCTATATTCTGGAGAAGCAGATGTTCAATTTCATCATCCGCCGGATCTGGCAGATGGTGCCGACGATGTTCGGCGTCATGCTGCTGGTGTTCGTGCTATTCAACTGGGTGGGCGGAGACCCCACCTACATCCTGGCCGGCAAACGCCTGACGCCGGAAATCATGGCCAATATCCGCGCCCAGCTGGGCCTGGACCTGAGCCTGCCGCAGCAGTTCTGGCTCTTCGTCAAGCAAGTGGCCACCTTCGACTTCGGCACCTCCTGGTCCACCCAGCAATCGGTCACCGCCACGCTGGCCTCGCGCATCGGTCCCTCGCTGACGCTGACCGGCACCTTGCTGGTGTTCGAACTGCTGACCGCGCTGCCCATCGCCATCGCCGTGGCTTACTACCGCGGCACGCTGACCGACCGCATGGTGACGCTGATCTGCACCGTGGCGATGTCGGTCAGCTCGCTGGCCTACATCATCGTCGGCCAATACCTGCTGGCCTTCAAACTGGACTGGTTCCCGGTGATGGGCTGGGACGACGACAGCCTGCTGCGCAGCCTGCTGATCTACGTGCCGCTGCCGCTGATCCTGGGCATGCTGGTGTCGCTGGCGCCCAATGTGCGTTTCTACCGCAGCTTCGTGGTGGAAGAACTGGGCCACGACTATGTGCGCACCGCGCGCGCCAAGGGCCTGTCGGAAAAAACCGTGCTGTTCAAGCATGTGCTGCGCAACGCGCTGATCCCGGTGGTCACCGCGGTGATGATGTCCTTGCCCTTCCTGGTGCTGGGCTCGATGCTGCTGGAGCGCTTCTTCGGCATTCCCGGCATGGGCAATGAACTGCTGATGGCGGTGGACAAGAGCGATTTCCCGGTGATCAAGGCCATTACCGTGACCATCGCCGGCGCCGCCATGGTGTTCAACCTGCTGGCCGACATCATCTACAAGTGGATCGATCCACGCGTGCAACTCAAGTAAGCGCGGAGCACAAGACATGACGACATTGCAAAATACCGCCGGCGCCGCGCCGGCCGCCCCCTCGCGCAGCCTGTGGGCGCTGGGCTGGCAACGCCTGAAGCGCGACCGCATCGGCTTCTTCTCGCTGTGGGTGGTGGTGGCTTTCATGCTGCTGGCCGCCGCCGGCTGGCTCAACCTGGCCGGCCGCGGCTGGAACGACGAAATCGCCGCCTCCTACGCGCCGCCGACCTTGCTGCTGGAGAAATACCGCCAGCAGGAAACCCCGGCCACCAGCGGCGCGGCCTCCACCGCCATCGTGCCCACCGAGCGCTTGAAACCGTCGGAAGACCCCATCCACGACTGGATGGAAGCCGCGCGCCCGCATGCCGCCGAGTATGCCCAGCCGGAAGTGAAGAAAGTGGAATCGCTGCCCTTTGGCGCGGACCAGCGTGGCCGCAACATTCTGGACAAAGTGATCAAGGGTACCGCCACCTCGCTGTTGGTCGGCTTCTTCGGCGCCTTGCTGTCCATCCTGATCGGCAGCACGCTGGGCGCGATGGCCGGCTATTTCGGCCGCAAGGTGGACGATTTCCTGATGTGGTTCTACAGTGTGTTCACCTCGGTGCCGGACATGCTGCTGCTGCTCGCCTTCGCCGCCGTGGCCGGCCGCGGCATCGCCACCGTCATCCTGGTGCTGTCGCTGACCAGCTGGACCGGTACCTTCCGCCTGGTGCGCGCCGAGTTCATCAAGAACCGCTCGCGCGAGTACGTGCAGGCGGCGGATGCGATCGGCGCCAGCCACAGCCGGCGCATGTTCATCCACATCCTGCCCAATATCTCCCATCTGCTGCTGGTGCAGTTCTCCCTGCTGATGGTGGGCCTGATCAAGTATGAAGTGATCCTGTCCTTCCTCGGCTTCGGCGTGGATGTGCGCCAGGTGAGCTGGGGCTCGATGCTGGCGGAAGTGCCGGAAGAACTGCTGCAAGGCTTCTGGTGGCAACTGGCCATGGTGGTGCTGTTCATGTCCACCCTGGTCACCGCTTTCAGCATGTTGACCGATGCGCTGCGCGACGCGCTGGACCCGCGCGCGGCCGTGAAGTGAGAGGGGGAGAACAGACCATGACCCAGAACCAGACCCTGCTGTCGGTACGCAATCTCAAAGTGGCGTTCCGCCAGGAGAACGGCGGCGAATTCCAGGCGCTCAAGGGCGTCAGCTTCGACATCCCGGCCAAGCGCACCGTCGCCTTGGTGGGCGAATCCGGCTCCGGCAAATCGGTGACCTCGATGGCCATCATGCGCCTGCTGTCGCCGCAGCACGCCCAAATCCACCCGGACAGCCAGATCCTGCTGCACGGGCGCGACCTGCTGCGCGCCAGCGGCGCCGAGATGCGCGCGCTGCGCGGCAAGGACATCGCGATGATCTTCCAGGAGCCGATGAGTTCGCTGAACCCGGTGTTCAGCGTCGGCGAGCAGATCATGGAAGCCTTGATGCTACACGCCAAGCTGGGCCGCCGCGCGGCGCGCCGGCGTGCGATCGAACTATTGCGCGAAGTGGGCCTGCCGGAACCGGAAAGCAAGGTGGACAGCTACCCGCACCAACTGTCCGGCGGTCAGCAGCAGCGGGTGATGATCGCGATGGCCATCGCCTGCGAACCCAAGCTGCTGATTGCCGACGAACCCACCACCGCGCTGGACGTGACCATTCAGAAGCAGATCCTGCAACTGATCGCCGATCTGCAGAAGAAGCACGATATGGCGGTGCTGTTCATCACCCACGACCTGGGCGTGGTGGGCGAGTTCGCCGACGAAGTCATCGTCATGCGTCACGGCGAAATCCGCGAACAGGGCAGCGTGCAGCAAATCTTCGACGCGCCGCAGGACGCCTACACCAAGGCGCTGTTGGCCTGCCGCCCGCATCTGGACCGGCGGCCGCAGCGGCTGGCGGTGATCGACGACTTCCTGCGGCCGGGCGGTTATGTGGAGCCGCCGCAGCGCGAGCGCGGCTACCGGGACGACGACGAAATCATCCTGGACGTGCGCGGGCTCAGCAAATCCTTCGACGTGCGCGAAGGCCTGTTCGGCAAGCGCCAGTTCCACGCGGTCAAGGACGTGTCTTTCAAGCTGGCCAAGGGTAAAACCCTGGGCATCGTCGGCGAATCCGGCTCCGGCAAGACCACCGTCGGGCTGACCCTGGTGCGGCTGCACCAGGCCAGCGGCGGTCAGGCGCTGTTCCACGGCCAGGACCTGCTGGGCATGGACGCCAAGGCCTTCCACGCCTACAAGCGCCGCATTCAGATCATCTTCCAGAACCCCTATGCCTCGCTGAACCCGCGCTTCACCGTGGAGCAGATCCTGAGCGAACCGATGCAGCTGCACGGCATCGGCCGCGACGGCGGCGAGCGGCGCAAGCTGGCGCAGGAGCTGCTGGACAAAGTAGGGATGCCGGCCGGAGCGCTGCAGAAATATCCGCACGAATTTTCCGGCGGCCAGCGTCAGCGCATCGCGATTGCGCGCTGCCTGACCTTGAAGCCGGAAGTGCTGATCTGCGACGAATCGGTGTCGGCGCTGGACGTGTCGGTGCAGGCGCAAGTACTGAACCTGCTGCAAGACCTGCAGGACGAATACGGCCTGTCCTATCTGTTCATCTCGCACGATCTGGCGGTGGTGAAGCACATCTCCGACCAGGTGATGGTGATGAACAAGGGCGAAGTGGTGGAGCAGGCGGACGCGGACCAGATCTACCGCGAACCGCAGCAGAGTTATACCCGTAAGCTGTTGGAGTCCATCCCGCAGGGCTGGATGGGGATGGCGCCGGCCTAAGTCCGCGTTTTCTTCAGTTAAGAACCGCCGGTCTCCCGGCGGTTTTTTATTGCCCCGCCAGCGCGCGGAAACCGTAGTGCAGCAGCGAGTAAGCGCCAAACAGCGCACAGAGCAGCGCGCCGTAAGCCAGCGCGGAGCGTCCGGCGTGGCTTAAGTCCGTGCTGCTGGGCAGGCAGCCGTCCCAGCACTGCGCCGCCAGAAAGCCCAGGCCGGCCGCCGCCGGGCTCAGCCACGGCCCGCGCGCCGCCAGCGCCAGCAGGCCCCAGCCCAGCGGCAGCAACAGCAAGGGCGCGATGCCGATGGGCAGCGCGTTCCACCACGTCAGCCGGCTGAAGCCCACCTGGCCCAGCGTCAGCTGCCGGCCGTTGCGGCGCGGCCACACGCTGAAGCGGCTGGGGCGTGCCCGCAGCAGCCAGCCCACCAGGAAATGGCACAGCTCGTGCAGCACCGTGCCCGGCAGCGACAGCGCCACATAGGGCCAGAACCAGGCGCGACGGCGCAGTTGGCGGCTCAGCAGCAGGAAGAGCGCCGGCCACAGCAGCACGGCGGCAGAGGAGGCGAACGGCGCGTACAGCGGCTCGAGGACGGACATGGGAAGAAGAGGGCGGGCGAAAACCTGGATTGTGGCATGAGAACCTGTTTACGATCTGCTGCGCTTCGGCGATACAGCGTTGAAAACGCCCTCAAAATGCTCATGTACCACTTGTACATTCCGCTTTTTCGCTCGTTTTCGCCTTGTCTCGCTCTTGCTCGCGAGATTGTAAACACGTTCTGCGGGCGCGCCCGGACCAAGCCGGACGCGCCCTCATGATGGAGAAGCTAGACCTGATGGAAGCTGCTCAAGCGCGACGCTTTTTATCTCAATCCGCGCGGAAGCGGTTGATCGCCGCATCCAGCCCATGCGCCAGGCCGGACAACTGCTGCGCCATGGCGGAGGACTCCTCCACCGACAAGCCGTTTTCCGTGCCCATATTGGCAATGCGCTCCACGTTCTTGGCCGCCTCGTTGCTGGCGGTGCTCTGCTCGCGCATCGCCTCCGCGATCTCGCTGGTTTTCTCCAGCAAGCGCGTGGACAGCACACGGATCTGCGCCAGGCGTTCCGACAGCGTGCCGCTCAGCGCCACGCCGGCTTCCACCCGCTCGGTGGCTTCGCGCATGCTGGCCACCGCCGTGGTGGTGTCGCCTTGCACCGCCTTGATTTTTTCCGAGATCTCGCCGGTGGCCTGAGCGGTGCGCTCCGCCAGCTTGCGTACCTCGTCCGCCACCACCGCGAAGCCGCGGCCGGTTTCGCCGGCGCGCGCCGCCTCGATGGCCGCGTTCAAGGCCAGCAGATTGGTCTGCTCGGCGATGTCGTGGATCACGTCCACGATATTGCCGATCTCATCGGAACGCTGGTTCAGGCCGATGATGATGGTTTCGGAACGGCTGATCACGCTGGCGATTTCCGACATCTGCTGCGCGGCCTGGCCGGCCACCTCGCTGCCGCTCACCGCCTCGTTCATGCTGCTCTTGGCCTCGCCGGCCATTTCCACCGCGTGCTCGGCCACCAGATTGATGCTCACCGTCATCTCTTCCACCGCGGCGGCGGTGGACGAAGAGGCGTCGGTTTGCACCTGGGACGCCTCGGCAATGCGCTTGGACACCCCGGACAAGGCGTGGGCGGTGTCGTTCACCTGCTTGGCATCGTCGCGGGTCTGGCGCAGGAAGGCGCGCAGATTGCCCAGTAGTTGCGCCAGCGCGCGGCCGGTTTCGCTGACCTCGTCGCGGCCGGTCTGATCCACCGACACCGTCAAATCGTTTTGTTCCGCCGCGTGGCGCATGGTCTGCTGCATCGCCTGCAAGGGGCGGGTGATGGAGCGGACGATGGCGAAAGCCAGGCCCACGCCCACCACCAGCGCCAGCACCAGGATGGTCAGCATCATATTGCGGGTGTTCTTCATGCTGACCGCCAGCGCGTCCTCCGCGGCCTGCGCGGAATCGTCCGCCAGCTTGCTCAGGCTGTTGAGCGCGTCGCGCGCCTCGTACAGCTTGGGCTTGAACGGGGTGATGCCCTCGTCGCCGACATTGGCCCGGCTGATCTCGCCGCTGGCGATCTTCTGGTACAGCCCGTTCATGCCCTGCTCATAGCCGGACAGGCCGGTCAGCATGCTGTCGAAGGTTTTCTGGTGATCCGCCGCCATGGCCATGGACTTGGCGGTGGAAGCCTGGTTCTTGAACTCGGCGATATGCTTGTCCAGCAACTGCTTGTTGGTCTGGATGCTCTGATCCGAGTTGTCCGGATTGCCGATGCTGATGAAGATGTTCTTCTCATCCTGGCGGATGTGCAGCATGCTGCTTTGCATGGCGTTCATCTGATAGCGGAACGCGATTTTCTGGTCAAACAGCGAGGTCAGCTCGCCATCCATCTGGTTCAACGACCACCAGCCGGAACCGCCCACCAGAGCCACTGCAAACAGCAGACTGCCCGCCAGCGCGGCGATGCGCTGCCCGATCGTGAATTGACTTAACATAATGCCCCCCATTGGCGCTGATATTCATCTTTTTTCATAGCAAACGCATATGAATTGGCGATTGCATCAATGTGTGAAGACGCAGCGCTTCATGCTGGCACGGACTCCAGCCGGGGCCGGGATTCTGGAACATCAGGAATGGGCCCACAGGCCGGTGCGACGGAGTGTTTCAATGCCAGCGCCCCTCCTCGTGACGGAGGCGGAAGCGGTGCGACGTTCATTGAATGGGCCCAATCATAATTCACGCCGCACCGATAGTCCTAATGGTTATTTTTGCATCGCAAAGTGGGAACATAGGGTGTATGTCCGGGCCGGCGCGGACGTTACCGGGCCCATGGCCGGGCAGGGCGCCACCCAAGACAGAAGTCATGCTGTTGGCAATTTAAACGCCATAATGTCTGTGTTAAAGTTTTCAAATGTCAAAATAATACGGACGCGATGAAAACATCCTGCTTGCATCTCCTGTTGCGCTTAAAACAACGCCCAGCGTCACGCCGTGGCGCGTTTGACGTCCGGCGCGGCCGCGCCGCCTTCGCCATGACGCTGACGGCGCTGAGCCTGAGCGCCGCCGTTTGCGCGGCGGACAAGGAACAAGTGGTGGGTGATGGCGGCCGCATACTGCGCTACAGCTCCACCCAGGTGCGGGTGGAATTGGACGCCGCCGAAAACGCCGCCTATCAGAACGCCCGCGATTTCTACTGGCGCGGCGCCACCGTGGCGCAAGCGCTGCGCGCCGGCGGCAAGGCCTTGGCGGCGATGGGGTACGGCCGGCTGGAAGAAGACGCGGATTTCTCCCTGCTGCGCGCCGAACGCCATGAAAAACTGGTCAGCACCAGCCGGGAAGTGCTGCGCGGCCTTTTGAAAATGAAAATGGGCCTGCCCGGCAAACCGGACCACCAAAGCCTGGAAGCGCTGATCACCCTGCGCCCGGCCGCTGGCGGCCAGGGCGTTTGGCTGCGCGCCCGTTTCCAGCGCACCATCTGGGACAGCAATGGTGATTCCCGCACCAAGCCGGTGAGCGAAGCGGAGGTGTATCGGGACTTTTTCGCGCGGCTGGGGGCTTAGAACCTGTTTACGATCTCGCGAGCTAGAGCGAGACAAGGCGAAAACAGCTGAGAAAGCGGAATGTACGTGTGGTACATGAGCATTTCGAAGCTGTTTTCAACGCTGTATCGCCGACGCGCAGCAGATCGTAAACAGGTTCTTAGAGCCTGTTCATAGTCTGCTGCTCTGCGGCGATACGGCGTTGAAACCGTCTCCCTTGAAACCGTTTCCGGTCGCGGCGGCGGCTCCAAGCCCAGACGCACCAAACAAACGCGGGGCGATTCAGTTGACACCCCGCCACTGAACTGCCAACCTTCCGGCTTCCATTTTTTTGCTATTGCCCGCCATGAAAATCACCGCCAACACCGCCGTCACCCTGCGCATGAAAGTCACCGACAGCCAGGGCCTGGTTTACGACGATGGCAAAAAGCCCGTCTCCTACCTGCATGGCGATTACGACAACCTGTTCGCCAAGCTGGAAGCCGCGCTTGAAGGCCAGGAAGCCGGCTTTCAAACCTCGCTGGAACTGGCGACCGAAGACACCTTCGGCGCGCGCGACGAAGCCCTGGTCACCACCATGCCCAAGGCCGACTTCCCGCCCGGCATCAAGGTAGGCGGACAGATCCAGCGCTTCGGCCCGGATGGCGAGCCGCGTTACTACTTCGTCACCAAGATCAAAGGCCCCACCGTCTTGCTGGACGGCAACCACCCGCTGTGCGGCAAAGCCCTGCGCTTCGTGGTTAAAGTCGTCGACGTGCGCGCGGCAACGGCAGAGGAAATTGCTCACCAGCATGTGCATGGCGAGCACGGGCATCAGCACTGATACCACCCGCCTGGTACACGCCAAACCCTCCCAGCCGGGAGGGTTTTGTTTTGTCTGCATCCCATCGCCCAAGGCTTGGCGGCCAGCCAGCGGTCAAGCCGGTTTGGAGATTGCGCCGCGGTGGCCATGCGTGCTCGCCGCGCTTTCGCGCACCGGGCATCGCGAGTAGAGTCTGAGCAAACTAGCCAAGGGCTCATGCAAGTCCAGGTAGTCGGGGCAATTCAATCCACTCATTTAAGATGTGAGAACCTGTTTACGATCTCGCGAGCTAAGGCGAGACAAGGCGAAAACGGGCGAAAAAGCGGAATGTACTCGTGGTACATGAGCATTTTGAGCTTGGTTTCAACGCCCATTTCTATCCATCCCGCCGACGCGCAGCAGATCGTAAACAGGTTCTGAGGAATGCAATGACAGTCTTGGCCGATAGGATTTGCAAGCTGGTTGCGGCGGCGCTGCTGCTCAGCATCGCCACGGCGGCATGGGCGGACGTTGTCCGCAAGGATGTGCCCCCGGCGGACACCGATGGCGGGATCGTGAAGAACAGCGGGCCGCACATTGTTTTCTCAGCGGAGAAGGGCGGGCATGCGCCGCTGCTGGTTTTCCTGCCCGGAACCGGCGGCGAAACCACTCGCACCGTGGTGGGCGAACAGGCCTTCATCGACACCGCGCTGGCCCAGGGTTACCGCTTCATCATCCTGTCCTATATCGATACCCCGGCCGTTTCCCAGGTCTGCACCCGGCCGGTGCTGACAAGCCAGCCAGACTGCGCGGAACAACTGCGCCGTAAGCGCGCCTTTGGCGAAAACGCCACCACGCTGATCCAGGACCAGCCCAAGGACGCCATTGTTTATCGGCTGACCGCCCTGCTGCGCTACCTGTCCAAGACCGACCCGCAAGGCCATTGGGAGCAATACTTGAACCAGCAAGCCATAAACTGGAGCAAGATCGTGCTGGCCGGCCAATCCCAAGGCGGCGGCATGGCCGCCTATATCGCCAAGCGCGTGGCCGTCAGAGGCGTGATCGACTTTTCCGGCGGCTGGGACATGCGCGCCAACCAGCGCATCGCCGCCTGGTATTCC
>NZ_LDUI01000044.1:0-67395 GCF_001043555.1 Chromobacterium sp. LK1
GGCGCCGACTGGCTGAACAATGTGCAGTCCGCCGTCATCGCCAACCAGGAAGAACTGCTGAACGTGGTCAAGAGCAGCGGCCAGAGCGCCAACCCGGCGCGCAAGGACCAATTGCTGCAGGCGGTGCAGCAGATCGCCTGGGGGAGCGCCAGCAGGCCGACCACGCTGGCCGGTTACGGCATCACCGATGCGATGAAGACCGACGACTGGGGAATAAACGGCTACAAGGAGCTGAAAGTGGGCCCCGGCCGCGAGTTCGCCGACATCGTCAGCGCCTGGAACAGCCTCAACGGCAAAACCCTGAAGACCGACGTGCTGATCAAGGTGGATGACGGTCAATACAGCACCTCCAGCATCTGGTTGGGCAACCAGCCCTTCGCCAACCGCATCCGCATCCGCGGCAATATCGCCAATCCCGCCGCCTGCCAAATCCGCTTCACTGCCGATGTCAACAAGACCAGTCACGGCGTCATTTTCTCCAATGCCCGCGGCGTGGAGTTCTCCGGTTTCCACCTGATCGGCGAGGCCGCCGAGGGCAACTGGACTCACCGCTGCCTGCATATCGGCGAAGGCTCCTGGGTCTGGGGCGCGGAAGCTTCCTTGATCCTGGAAGGCGCGGCCAATGGCCTGCAAGTGGAGCAGGGCTCGCGTTTCGTTTGCAGCAAGCTGAAGATCAATAAGGTCAAGGAATGGGGCGCCGCTGTCGGCGGCGGTTCTCACTGCGAGCTGCACAACTTGAACATTGTCGGCGAGGGTAAGAACTATCTAACCAAGGTGCCATTGCGCCTGGATATCAACGACCGCAGTATCAATCCGCACGGGATAGTATGCGCGGACACCAGCCGAGCTTGGGTAACCGAGGGGCGTGTTACCGGGGTGCGAACTGGTTTTGCCTGCGCCCGCAACGCCTATCTCTGGTGTGATGGCAGCGTGGCGGAGCAATCTGCGGTCGGCTTCGAGGCTCACTCCGGTGGCATCGTTTGGAATCATGGTTCCGGACCGGTGCCGTCTTTGCCGCAGGGACGGCGCGGCAAGGCCTACAATTGCGAGGTCGGTTTTCAGGCGGTTTGGTCCGGTATCGTGTATGCGCCGATGGCCATTGCCGAAGGTTGCAATAGCGGCTTTAGAGCGATTTGCAATGCCACGACGATAGCTAATAGCGGCTGGGCCAAGAACTGCCAGGTTGGTTTTGACGCCTACAACGCCAGCTATCTGGAGGCCTACGACACCAGGGCCGCTTCCACCGGCTGCCCAACGGTGTATTCGCCGGGCGGCAGCGGCGTGGCGGGCAATGCCAACGGCGTGATCAACTTCAGCTAAAGCCGGCAGGCTTCAACGCAGCCGCATCCTTTCCGGATGCGGCTTTTTTGTGCGTGTTAGTGATTCTAAAAATCCGAACGGCATACTGACATCCGTCCGCTGCCGGCCCCGCCGCGTTTCCAGCAAAATCGCCTCTAGTTGCTTCAGTCACGACACCTGTCACCGGCCTTGGCCGATTTTTTTCTTTGCCGCGGGAGGCGATTCCATGCAAGAACCACTCAAGCCCATCAACACACCGGACGCCTTGTTTCACGACGGCAATCCCACCTCCGGCGCGCTTGGCACCGTAGTTGGCGCCGACTGGCTGAACAATGTCCAGTCCGCCGTCATCGCCAACCAGGAAGAACTGCTGAGCGTGGTCAAGAGCAGCGGCCAGAACGCCGATCCGGCGCGCAAGGACCAATTGCTGCAGGCGGTGAAGCAGATCGCCTGGGGCGGCGCCAGCAAGCCGACCACGTTGGCTGGCTACGGCATCACCGATGCGATGAAGACTGACGACTGGGGAATAAACGGCTACAAGGAGCTGAAAGTGGGGCCGGGCCGCGAGTTCGCCGACATCGCCAGCGCCTGGAACAGCCTCAACGGCAAGATCTTGCCGACCGATGTGCTGATCAAGGTGGATGACGGCCAATACACCTCCACCGGCATCGCCCTGGGCAATCAGCCCTTCGCCAACCGCATCCGCATCCGCGGCAATGTCTCCAACCCGGCCGCCTGCCAGATCCGTTTCGTGGCCGGCGCCGATAAAAACAGCCACGGCGTGGTATTCACCCATGCTCGCGGCGTCGAGTTCTCCGGCTTCCACCTGATCGGCGAAGCCACCGAAAACAACTGGACCCACCGTTGCCTGTATCTTGGCGAAGGCTCCCAGGTATGGAGCGCGGAGAACTCCTTGGTACTGGAGGGCGCTTTTGCCGGGCTGTATCTGGACCATGGCTCGCGTTTCAGCTGCAGCAAGCTCAGAATCAACAAGGTCAAGGAATGGGCGGTGGTGGTCAGCAGCGGCTCCCATTGCGAGCTGAGCTATTTGAGCGTGGCGGGCGATGGCAAGAATACCCAGATCAAGGTGCCGCTGCGCTTGGACGCCAACGAGCGCATTGCCAAACCGGCGGGCGTGCTGAGCCAGGACACCAGCCGTGTCTGGGCGGCCGAAGGGCGCGTGAGCGGCGCTCAGTACGGCTTCCTCAGCACCCGCAACGCCTATATCTGGTGTGATGGCAGCGTGGTGGAACAATCCGTTATTGGCTACGAGGCCTCCGCCGGCGGCGTGATCTGGAACCATGGTTCCAACCCGGTGGCGACCATGCCGCAGGGGCGGCGCGGCAAGGCGCTCAATTGCGATGTCGGCTTCCAGGCCACTTGGGGAGGCTTGTTCTACGCGCCGATGGCCACCGCGGAAGGCTGCAATAACGGCTTCAGATCCTTGTATGGCTCCACCATGGTGGTCAACGGCGGCTGGGCCAAGAACTGCTCGGTTGGCTTTGACGCGCATAAATCCAGCTATCTGGAAGCCTATGATAGCCAGGCCAATTCCACGGGTTGTCCGCAGCCGTATTTGCCGGCAGGCAATGGCGTGCCGGGTAACTACAACGGCGTGGTCTGCTTTAGCTAAGCAGCTGTTTACGATCTCGCGAGCCAAGGTGTTGTGGCTGAGAAAGCGGAATGTGCAGGTGGTACATGAGCATTTCGAAGACATACTCACCGTGTGAGGTCTCACGACGCGTAGCAGATCGTAAGGTAAACAGGTGCTAAGCCCGACGCGCCCAGGCCAAGCCGCGCCCCCACCCGGGCGCGGCTTTTTGCGTGTCATCCCCGGTCCGGTGCGCTAAAACATCGGATTTTGCGCTAATCTCCACCGCCCGGCCCGCCGCCGCCTTGACGCTGGGCCTAGCCCCCCTTACATTCGCCCTTGCGCTGTGACAATCCACAGCCGCGGGACTGGGAGGTCCTATTTCAGCAGAGTAGCAATCGCTAGCCAGCGATTCGCTACGTCCATGCGTCTGCCGCAAACAGGGCAGGCCATGGCGCTGAGTCCCCGCAAGGGGGCTGCCGTGTCTGCTGCGGTCCTCCCACTTTGTCATGAGCCTGCCCACGCCTTCCGCGCGTGCCGCGCAGGCATCCTTAAGCAGATGTTTGTGGAGGCCATAATGAATATATTGAGTTTCTGCCGGCAGCACCCCTGCAATTCCCACGCCGTGAGCAAGGAGGACCTGCTATGAGCGCCAAAGCCAAGCTGGAACCCTCGCTGCTGCAGCAATTGCACCTGCAGATCAAGCAGCTGCGCGCTGTCAGCGCCGGCCATGAAGGCTGCGACGCCATTGCCGAAAACCTGGAGCAGCATTACCTCCAGGCCGACGCCGGCCTGACCCGCGGCATCGTCCATGTCCACGCCGCCAATCAGAGCCTGCACGCGATGATGACGTTGCTGCTGAACTGCCAGGAAGACCAGCAAGTCAACTGCGAGCAGATGGTGGCCTTGCTGGAACCGATCCGCCAGGAACTGCAGGCCGGTTTCAGGCAAATCTCCGAAGTGATGTAAACCGAACCATGCCGCGGCCACCCGGCCGCGGCATGACGGCCACTGACATCCGTCCGCTGCCGCCCGCGCGGCGCTTCCCGCACAATCGTCTCCAATCATTTCAGTAACGACACCTGTCATCGGCCTGTGGCCGATTCTTCATTTCCGCGGGAGGCGATTCCATGCAAGAAGCACTCAAGCCCATCAACACGCCGGACACCTTGTTCCACGACGGCAACCCCACCACCGGCGAGCTGGGCACCATCGTCAGCGCCGATTGGCTGAACAACCTGCAGCAGGCGACGCGTTCCACCCAGGAGGAGCTGATCGCGCTGATCAAGGACAGCGGCCAGGTGCTGGACGCCAACCGCAAGGACCAATTGCTGCAGGCGGTGAAAAAAATGGCCTGGGGCGGTGACAGCAAGCCGACCACGCTGGCGGGGTACGGGATTACCGATGGAGCGACCACGGGCCAGCTTAGAGCAGCGGCGCCGGCGGGAGAGGTCGCGTATTTCGCCATGCCGGTAGCGCCCGAGGGTTGGTTGAGAGCTAACGGCACTCAAGTGTTGCAAAGTACTTATCCGGGGCTTTTCAGCGCCATCGGACATCGCTTTGCTCCGATCAAGAGCGATGTGCAAGCGATGCTGCGTCTGGACGAGTTGGAAAAGTTGGCGGATTGCGCCTGGGGTTCTGCGGTTTCTACGTTTGGCGGGGCAGGGATGTCGACGGAGCAGGCCAAGTTTGGGACGCAAAGCCTGAAGACATTGGAAAACGGTGGTTACGCCAGCATGCCGCTGGCCGAGGCGTTCAACCCCAACGAGTTCACCATAGAAGGATGGCATTTTCCAAACTTCACCGGCACCGGCAATAGCAACGGTTATCAGGCGGCATGGATCATCTCCATGAATCAATCCAAAACCTGGGGAGAAATAACGATTAGCTGTGATAAGGCGAGCAAGGCCCCGGTGATATGGCTGGCAGGTGCTGAGCCTGGGTTCATTGTCGAGGCTTCTGCAGGGACTCCCGGCATATTTTCCACTTCGCGTTGGTATCACATCGCTTTTTGCTATGACGGACAAAGTTATCGTTTGTATGTCGATGGTGTTTTGACCTGGAGCTTATCCAGCACGCGGCGGGTTTTCATCGCGGATAGCACCCTCTTGTTTGGTGTGGATGGTTGCGCTCCAGGACTATCCGGCTCTTCTTCCGGCTATTACCAGGACTGGAAAGTCAGCAAAAAAAATCTTTATGCACAGCCATTCTCGCCGCCTACTGCGCTTGCGGCGTATAGAGCGGAGGCCAATCCCGGCAAATTCTATTTGCCTAACTTAAATGGCCAATTTTTGCGGGGATGGGGCGATGAACGTGGTGTTGATGGTGGGCGTTCATTTGGGGGTGCGCAATTAGGCAGTGTAGAGGCCCATAGGCACCCCAGTCTGGAATGGAGTGGAATGAGCTTCTTGGTGAATGACATAGGCCAAGGAGACTTAATTCAAGGCACTCACTTCACCGGTTATAGCCCGACCAAATATGCCGGTAGAGTTAACGTAACCGGTGTGACGGGAGGTTCTGAGACTCGCCCTCGCAACATTGCCCTGCTCGCCTGCATCAAATACTAAGGAGACCGCCATGCAAGAACGCACGCAGAAAACCGTCTACGCCTACCATCCGGAATCCGGTGAGTATCTGGGCACCACCACCGCGGACCTGTCGCCGCTGGATGTTGAGGAAACCTGGCTGGTTCCGGCCAACGCCACCGAGCAGCAGCCGCCGCAGGCGGTGGATAAGCAAGTGGCGGTCTACCGCGATGGCGGTTGGCAGCTGGCGGAGGATTTCCGTGTGCTCAAGCTGTGGAGCAAGGCCAGCGCGCAGCCGGTGACGGCAAAAATCGGCGATACGCCGGACAGTCTGCAAGCCACCGAACTGGAGCCGCCGGCCTTCGCGCTGTGGAACAAGACGGCCTGGAAAGTGGATGCCGACGCAGAGCGCGCGGCGCTGACGGCGCAGGCGCAGCAGGAGCTGCAGCAGCGCTTGGCCACGGCTTATGCTCAACGCCGGCCTTTGGAGGATGCGCAGGAGCTGGGGCTGGCGACGGCACAGGAGCAAGGCTTGCTGAGTGCGTGGAAGCGTTACTGCGTCGAGCTGTCGCGTTTGCCGCAGCTGGCCGCGTGGCCGCAGCTGGCGGAGGCGGATTGGCCTGTGGCACCGGTCTAAACATTGAGTTTCATGCGTCAGCAAAACGGCGGCTTCGGTCGCCGTTTTGCTTTGTGGCTGGGCTCCAAGTTACTGACATCCGTCCACTGCTGACGCGCGTCGCTAAACGGCAAAATAACGGTATTGATTCACTAGCGAAGCAGGTCAGCGGGTGGTGTGCTAATCACCCGTCCGGCCCGAAGCCCGCCCCAAGCCGCCAGCCCGGCCAGCGGGCCAACCCTGTAAATGGAGCGAGAGCGCGATGCAAAACACCATGAAGCCGATCAACAGCCCGGACGGCCTGTTCCACGACGGCAACCCCTACACCGGCGAACTGGGCACGGTGGTGACCTCGGAGTGGCTGAACAATGTCCAGTCCGCCGCCCAGTCCAGCCAGGATGAGCTGTTGACGGTGATCCGCGACAGCGGCCAGAGCGCCGACCCGGCGCGCAAGGACCAGTTGCTGCAAGCGTTGAAGAAGCTGGCCTGGGGCGGCGACAGCAAGCCGACCACGCTGGCCGGCTATGGCATCAGCGATGCCTTGCCGCTGAGCGGCGGCAAGATGAATGGCCGGGTGGATTTCCAACCCAATTCCCGTTTCTTGGCGGAAGGCGGCAAGGAAGGCGGCCAACTGCAATTGCAAGCGCCGCAAAGCGATAGCAAGCTGAACGACGTCAATATCGATGTCTGGGGCAACCAGTTCCGCGTGTTCAACAATGATGGTGTCAAGGCGCGTGGTTTTTACGTGGACCTGACCCAATGCGAGGACGGCCCAACCACCAATTTGCTGACCATGTCCGGCGCGCCGGGCATGGTAGGCCACTTCGCAACGCCTTACACGCCGCCAGGCTGGCTGAAATGCGATGGTTCTCCGGTCAGCCGCAGCACTTACCCCGGCTTGTTTGCGGTGATCGGAACCATTTATGGCGCAGGGGATGGCTCGACGACGTTCAATCTGCCTGATTTGCGCGGGGAGTTTGTGCGAGGGTGGGATGATGGGGGCAACGTTGATCCGGGCCGTGCGCTGGGAAGCGCGCAGGTCGGGATTGTCGGGCCTCATGTCCACACAATCATACGCCCAAACGATGGAGGTGCATTGGCGCTTACTCCTGGCTCGGGCGGTGGCGCCTGGGCATACGGCAGAGTGATGTTGTCATCTGATCAAATGACACTCGTAACGGGCGCAAACAGTGGCATTGGCGTTGAAACTCGTCCCCGCAACGTAGCCCTGCTCGCCTGCATCAAATACTAAGGAGACCGCCATGCAAGAACGCAAACAGAAAACCGTCTACGCCTACCATCCGGAATCCGGCGAGTATCTGGGCACCACCACCGCGGACCTGTCGCCGCTGGACCTTGAAGAAACCTGGTTGATTCCGGCCAACGCCACCGAGCAGCAGCCGCCGCAGGCGGCGGATAAGCAAGTGGCGGTCTACCGCGATGGCGGTTGGCAGCTGGCGGAGGATTTTCGCGCGCTCAAGTTGTGGAGCAAGGCCAGCGCGCAGCCGGTGACGGCGAAAATCGGCGATACGCCGGATAGCCTGCAAGCCACCGAGCTGGAGCCGCCGGCCTTCGCGCTGTGGAACAAGACGGCCTGGAAAGTGGATGCCGACGCAGAGCGCGCGGCGCTGACGGCGCAGGCGCAGCAGGAGCTGCAGCAGCGCTTGGCCACGGCTTATGCTCAACGCCGGCCTTTGGAGGATGCGCAGGAGCTGGGGCTGGCGACGGCACAGGAGCAAGGCTTGCTGAGTGCGTGGAAGCGTTACTGCGTTGAGCTGTCGCGGCTGCCGCAGCAGGCGGTGTGGCCGCAGCTGGCCGAGGCGGACTGGCCGAAACTGCCGGCCTGAGGGTTTGCAGTAAAACGCCGTTTCACGTGAAACCCCAACCGCGCCGTGTACTCCGGCGCGGTTTTCTTATGGCCGCGCCAGTGTGATCTCCACCCTTTCCTTGCCCTGGCCCACGTTCTTGCGTTTGAGCTTGAGTTCTCCCACTTCGCCGCTGCGGCACAAATGGGTGCCGCCGCAGGGCACGCGGTAGAGGCCGGGCAGTTCCCAGTAGCGGCGCTGGTTTTGTTCGTCGGAATAGGCGCTGACGATGGCGAGATCGGCGTCTATCAGCGCCTGCACCTTGGCGGCGATGGCGGGCAATAGCGGGGTGATGGGCCGCGCCAGCGCAAAATCGATGCGCGCCTTGTCCTCGGCGATGTGAGCGCCTATTTTTTCCGCGTCGGGAAGTTCGCGGCAAATGGTTTCCAGCACCAGTTCCGCGGCGAAGTGCAGCCGCATCAGCCGGTAGCGGCGTGGCCAGTCTATCGCCACCGTTACCGCGTTGCCGGCATCAAGGCCATGGTCGTCCGTCAGGGTGTAGGCGATGTCCTGGTCCTGTTTTTCCGCGAGCAACACCGGGCAGCCGCCTATGCTGCCGCTATCGCTTTCCTGGCCGCCGGAGAAGGCGTAGAAGACGGTGGCGTCCAGCCAGACCCGCGGGCCTTCCACCCGCGCCACCGTGGTGCGCAGCTCGGTCTGGTAGGGATCGGTCCAGAACTGCTTGCGCACGCTCATGCCACGCTCCCGGCATCCGCCGCCAACCGCTGGTAGACCTCGGCGTCCAGCTTTTCCATCAACCGTTCCGGCCGCGACAGCGCGCCGAAGCCGAATTGCGTGTACAGGCCGTGGGCGTCGGCGGTGGCCAGCAGCAGGCGGCGCAGGTTTTGCAGGCCGGGATGGGCGTTGACCGCCGCCATCAATTGCTTGGACACACCCTGGCCGCGCCAGGCGTCGACCACGAAGACATCGGCCAGATAGCCGAAGGTGGCGTAGTCGGTGATCACGCGGGCGAAGCCGATCTGCTCGCCGTCGGCGGCGTAGGCGCCGAAGCATAGCGAATTGGCGAGCGAGCGCTCGAAGATGTCGCGCGGCAGTTGACGTGCCCAGTAGGACTGTTCAGACAGGTAGCGATAGATGCGTTCGCGGTCCAGCCGCGCGGGATCGGTGTCGATGTGGAGGGTCATGGCGCGGCCAGCCGGGCGAGGGGAATGCCATAAAGA
Source organism: Chromobacterium sp. LK1 (assembly GCF_001043555.1). Lineage (NCBI taxonomy): Bacteria > Pseudomonadati > Pseudomonadota > Betaproteobacteria > Neisseriales > Chromobacteriaceae > Chromobacterium > Chromobacterium sp. LK1. The sequence goes on from NZ_LDUI01000044.1 coordinate 9,078, forward strand.
TAACACGCCCGGGCTGGCGGGAGCGGCCGGGTTTGCCGGGGCCGCTCCTGGCTGCTAGCTACTTATAGGTTTTTGATTTTTTCCAGCTCCTCCGGGCTGTATTTCTTCTCGCTGGCCTTGGTCAGGTCGGTGAGCAGGCCGGCGTGCACGTCGCGCGCCGATTGCACCGCGCTCAGCATATTGCCGCCGCTCCACTGGCCGGCGAAGCCGATCGCGGTTTGCGGCTGGCTGGCGTAGAGGCTGGCCAGCATCGCGTCCACCGCCGGCTGTTGGCCCTGGAACTGCCGTTCCAACCGCGCCTGCCATTGCGCCAGCACCGGCAGATACTTGTCCGGCTTGGCCTGGGCCAGTGTGGCGTTGGCGCGGAAGGCCCAGTAGGCGGAGCCGCTCTCGTAAGTGGCGGCGCCGGCGCGCAGCGGCGCGGGGATGTCCTTCATCGCGTTTTCATACATCGGCACCAGCACCGCGCCGGCCGGGCTGCCGAAGGATTGCCAGGTCAGCGCCGCCAGTTCCTTGGGCAGGCCGGCGCGCAGTTGGATGACATGGGTTTCTATGGTGCGGTCCACGCCCATCGGCCGGTCCGCGTCCTTCAGCTTGGCCAGCGCGGTGCCGTGGAAGGTGGCGCGCAGCACCTTGGCCACATCGGCCACCGCGATCTTGTGTTCCGGCTTCAGCGTCAGCGGGTATTGCGCCTGCCGCGTGGCCTGGCGCAGCCCTGGGTTCAGCAGATGCTGGCCCAGCCATTCGCGGTCCACATTGTATTTGTCGCCGGTGACGCCGAAGGCCTGGGCGAAGTTGAAGCGCTTGGCGTCCACCTTGGCTAGCAGCTGGTGTTTGGCGGTGAATTCGGCCAGGCCGGGGCTGGCGATCACATTGGCGCGGTCGGCGAGGTCGATGTCGTGCAGCCGCAGGCCGTTGGCCACCATCAAATAGCTGTCCTGCGGCACGCGATAGGCCAGCCAGTGGTGGCCGGAGCCGATTTCCATGTACCAGGCTTCGTTCGGATCGGCGATCAGCACGCCGTTGCCTTCGCCGGCGCCGTATTGCTTGATATAGCGGCCCAGCAGTTCCACGCCTTCGCGCGCGGTCTTGGCCTGCGGCAGGATCAGCGAGGGGATCACCGCCTCCACCACGCCGCTGTCCAGCAGCGGATCCGCTTTCTTGGCGCGGGCGTTGATTTCCGCGCTATTGGTGGCGGATACCGCCACATTGAATTCGTTGACGCCGCGTTCCTCGTACAGGCCGTCGCCGCCGGCGCTGTCGCCGTTCCAGTCCATCAGGCCGCTGTAGCGGTAGAACTGCGCCGGAGCCGGCACTTTCAGGCCGTTCTTGAAGCTCAGCATTTCATCCTTGGCCGCCGCGCGCGCCGGGTGCAGCACCAGGCGCTTGTTCCAGTTATTGATGTAATAATCTTCGTTGCGGGCGATGATGATGGAGCCATCGGCGGAGGCCTGTTTGCCGACGATCAGCGATGAGCAGGCGTCGGCGAGCGGGGCGGCCAGCGCAAGGGCGGTGGCCAGGGCAAGCAGGGTAGGGCGCGGCGTCATGATGCATTCCTCTTCTCAGAGCGGTCAGTCGCGGTGCGAGACGGCTCATGTTGGCCGCGCGCTAAGCGTGCGGCGGTTTGGCGGTGAGGGCAAGCAGATTGTAGGCAGATGGTTCGCATTAGTTGAAATGGGAATCCCATGCTTGGATGATGCATGTCAATCTTGCGCTGTTTGGTAAAAATGTGGCGCAAACTGTCTGATTTAAGCGATTGCTTTTGCCATCTTGGCGCAAGCCTGATTAAGCTTGGCATTTCATTGTCGCGGCGCTGATGGCGCGGCGACGGCGGGAACGGATGAAAGATATGAAGATTTTGACTATGGTGCGCAAGCTCTGTTTCACGGTGCTGGCCGCCGCGCTGGCGCTGTGGGCTTATGGCGCTTACAGCGGCGAGCCGCAGTGGCAGCAATGGGCGATGTACCTGGGCAATGCGCTGGCGCTGGGCAGCGCTTACCTGGTGCCCACGCTGACCGCGGCGCTGGTGGGCAGCCCGCGGCTGAAGCTGGTGGCGGCGCTGAATGTGCTGGGCGGCTGGCTGATCCTGCCGTGGATCGCGGCGATGTTGTTGGCGCTGAAGCGCGACGATCTGGCGGCCGGGTCCTGAACCTATCTGGCACAATGGCTTGTCTTCACCGCCCCGGCAGAGGGCGGCGTAAGAACCTGCTTACGATCTGCTGCGCGTCGGCGGAATAGTTAGACAAGGGCGTTGAAACCCGCTTCGAAATGCTCATGTACCAACCGTACATTCCGCTTTCTCAGCCGCAACGCCTTGTCTCGCCTTAGCTCGCGAGATCATAAACACGTTCTAAATGGTTGCACGAGGCGATACCACACTACTCAAGGAGAAACGCATGTTTCAGCACGTCGACGCCTATGCCGGCGATCCCATCCTGTCGCTGGTCGACGCCTTCGGCAAGGACCCGCGTGGCGACAAGGTCAATCTCAGCATCGGCCTGTATTACGACGAGCAGGGCCGCATTCCGCGCCTGAACGCGGTACGGCAAGCCGAGGCCAAGCTGGCGGCCTTGCCGACGCCGCCTTGCACCTATCTGCCGATGGACGGCCTGCCGGCCTACCGCAAGGCGGTGCAGGAGCTGCTGTTCGGCGCGGAGCATCCGGCGCTGGCCGCAGGCCGCGTCGCAACCATCCAGACCCTGGGCGGCTCCGGCGCGCTGAAAGTGGGCGCGGATTTCCTCAAGCGCTATTTCCCCGATGCCCAGGTGTGGGTCAGCGATCCGACCTGGGATAACCACGTGGCCATCTTCGAAGGCGCCGGCATCGCGGTGAACCGCTATCCCTATTTCGATGCGCAAACCCGCGGCGTGAACTTCGCCGCGATGCTGGACACGCTGGAAACGCTGCCGGCCGGCAGCATCCTGCTGCTGCATCCGTGTTGCCACAACCCCACCGGCTCGGACCTGGACAATGCGCAGTGGGATCAGGTGGTGGCGCTGGCCAAGCGCAAGCAGTTGATTCCGTTCCTGGACATCGCCTACCAGGGCTTCGGCGCCGGGCTGGAGGAGGACGCCTACGCCATCCGCGCGATGGCCGACGCCGGCTTGTCTTTCCTGATCAGCAATTCCTTCTCCAAGATCTTCTCGCTGTACGGCGAGCGCTGCGGCGGGCTGTCGGTGGTATGCCCGAGCCAGGCCGAAGCTGAACTGGTGTTGGGCCAGCTCAAGGCCACGGTGCGCCGCAACTACTCCAACCCGCCCACCACCGGCGCGCGCTTGATCGCCACGGTATTGGGCGACGCCGAGCTGAAAGCGTTGTGGGTGTCCGAGGTGAACGAGATGCGCGGCCGCATTCTGGAAATGCGCGGCATTCTGGTGGAAGTGCTGAAGCAGGCGCTGCCGGAGCAGGACTTCGCCTATCTGGTCCATCAGCGCGGCATGTTCAGCTATACCGGCTTCAGCCAGGCGCAGGTGGACGCCTTGCGCGAGCGTTTCGGCGTCTATCTGGTGGGCACCGGCCGCATGTGCGTGGCCGGTTTGACCCGCGCCAATGCGCCTTATGTGGCCAAGGCTTTCGCCGCGGTGCAGTAAGACCAAGCGCGGCTGACAAAACCGCGGATGCCGTGTTGCGCCGGCTTGCCGTACTCAAGGCACTGCCGACGTCGGCGCGCCTTGCCTCAGCCGTAAAACTGAGTTTTGTCAGCCGCTCTTAAAACAGGTTCTCAGCCGGCGGCCAGGCCTTGCTTCAAACGGGCCAGCGCCGGCTTGGCCAAGGCGTCCGGCGCGTAGCACAGGCCGACGCGGCGGCTGAGTTCCGCCTGTTCCAGCCGCACGCAGCGCAGCTCGGGGTGGTCCTTGGCCAGTCCCCGCGGGATGAAGGCGATGCCGGCGCCGGCGGCGGCCAGCGTCGCCGCCTGGTTCAAGGTGGCGCAGCGCGCCGCCACCGCCAGTTCCCGCGCCGCCGCGCCCAGCAGGCTGGCGAAGCGCTGGTGCGAGGAGTGTTCCGGGCAGGCAATCAGATCCTGGCCCAGCAATTGCGCCGGCCGCAGCCATGGCTGTGCCGCCAGCGGCGCGTCGGCGCGCATCGCCAGCACATAATCTTCTTCCCACAGCGGCAGGAACAACTCGTCCTCGCAGCGCCTGGCGTCTTCGTCCAGCCGCGCGTCGCCGGCGCAGCCCGCCGCCAGTTCCAACAGCAAGCCATCCACCGCGCGGTAGGCCGCCGTCAGCACGCGCGCCACGTCGGCCTGGCCCAGGTCCGCGGCCACGCCCAGCGTCAGCGGCAGGCAGTCCTGCCGGCCGCGAAACAACTGCTTCAGTCCCTCCGCTTCCTCCACCAGCCGGCGCGCTTCCGGGTAGAGCAGGCGCGCGGCGTCGGTGACGTCCACTCCGCGCGGCTGGCGCTGGAACAGTTCGGCACCCAGCTCTTGTTCCAGTTGCCGGATGGTGGCGGACAGCGCAGGCTGGCTCAGGTAGAGACGCGCCGAGGCCTGGGTGATGTTGCGTTCTTCGAACACGGCGATGAAGGCTTTGAGCGAGCGGATATCCATAAATTAAACCGATGGCAGCAAGTGGAATAAACGATTTTTCGCGGAATCGTCAGCGGATTATAGTGCTGCTCAAGGATTTGATATCAGTTATTTCTATTGCTAAAGGAGAAGTCCCATGACTAAAGCCCTCATCGTGATCACCGGCGCCAGTTCCGGCATCGGCGCCGCCACCGCCCGTTTGTTGTCGCAACAAGGCCATCCGCTCTTGCTATTGGCGCGCCGGGTGGAGCGCCTGGAAGCGCTGGCCTTGCCCAATGCCTTGTGCCGCGCGGTGGACGTGACCGACCGCGCCCAGCTGGCCGCCGCGGTGGCGGAAGCGGAAGGCCGCTTCGGGCCGGTGGACGCCATCGTCAACAACGCCGGCGTGATGCTGCTGGGCCAGATGGCCGAGCAGGCGCCGGAAGAGTGGAAAACCATGTTCGACGTCAATGTGCACGGCTTGCTCAACGGCATCCACGCGGTGCTGGGCGGCATGGTGGAGCGCAAGCGCGGCACGGTGATCAATATCAGTTCGGTGGCCGGGCGCAAGACCTTCCCCAACCATGTGGCCTATTGCGGCACCAAGTTCGCGGTGCACGCGATGTCGGAGAATCTGCGCGAGGAAGTGGCGGATCACGGCGTGCGGGTGGTGACGATAGCGCCGGGCGCGGTGGACACCGAGCTGCTGTCGCATACCAGCAGCGAGGCGATCAAGGCCGGCTACGAAGCCTGGAAACAGGAAATGGGCGGGGTGCTGGCGGCCGAGGATGTGGCCAGCGCCATCGTCTACGCCTACCAGCAGCCGCAGAATGTGTGCATTCGCGAGATCGTGCTAGCGGCGACGCGGCAGCAGCCTTAAGAACCTGTTTACGATCTGCTGCGAGTCGGCGATACGGCGTTGAAACCAAGCTCAAAATGCTCATGTACCAGGTGTACATTCCGCTTTTTCGCTCGTTTTCGCCTTGTCTCGCTCTTGCTCGCGAGATCGTAAACAGGTTCTAAGAGGACTGACTGTCAGTCCGCCACGTACAACTGAGTCTCCGCCTCCCGCATCAGCTCGACGACGGCGGGCGGCGGCGGCTGGTCGGTGAACAGCGCGTCTATCTGCGACAGATGGCCCAGTTCCACCAGCGCCGGGCGGTCGAACTTGCTGTGGTCGGCGGCCAGGAACACGTGGCGCGACTGCTGGATGATGGCCTCGGCGCTGCGCACCTCGCGGTAGTCGTAATCGCGCAGCGTGCCGTCCAGCTCGATGCTGGAAATGCCGATGATGCCGTAATCGACGCGGAACTGGCGGATCAGCTGCACCGTGGCTTCGCCGGTGATGCCACGGTCGCGTTTGCGCAGCATGCCGCCCAGCACGATGACTTCGCAGTCCGGGTAGTCGCACATGGTGTCCGCCACGTGCAGATTATTGGTGATCACCCGCAGGCCGCGGTGCTGGTGCAGCGCCTTGGCCACTTCCTCGGTGGTGGTGCCCAGATTGATGAACAGCGAGGCGTTGTCCGGGATGTGGCGCGCCAGGCATTCGGCGATGCGGCGCTTTTCGTCTATGCACAGCACTTGCCGCGCCTGGTAGGCGACGTTCTCCACGCTGGACAGCACGCTGGCGCCGCCGTGATAGCGTTGCAGCAACTGGTGCTCGGCCAGCAGCGCGATGTCGCGGCGTATGGTCTGCCGGGTGACGGAGAAATGTTCGGCCAGCTTTTCCACGCTGACATAGCTGTCGCGTTTGACCAGGGCCAGCAGTTCCTGCTGGCGTTGATTCAGAATGAGCATAGACGGCAAGGCGGCGGGTTGGGACGGTTCGATTGTAAGCGGACAACTCGTCCCGGCGCTATGCCGTCAGCGTTGCCGCCGCGTATTCGGCCAGCGCCAGGCTGGCGGTGAGGCCGGGGGATTCGATGCCGTAGAGCTGAAGCAAGCCGGGCACGCCGTGCTGCGCCGGGCCCTGGATCAGGAAATCCGCGTCCGGCGCGCCGGGGCCGGCGATCTTGGGGCGGATGCCGGCATAGGCCGGCGCCAGCGCCTGTTCCGGCAGCGCCGGCCACCAGCGGCGGATGCCGGCGTGGAAGCGCTCGGCGCGTGCCGGGTCCACCCGGTAGTCGATTGCGTCCACCCATTCCAGGTCCGGGCCGAAGCGTGCCTGGCCGGCCAGGTCCAGCGTCAGATGCGTGCCCAGGCCGCCGGCCTCGGGCAGCGGGTAGATCAAGTGCTGGAACGGCGAGCGGCCTTGCAGCGCGAAGTAAACGCCGCGCGCGTAATAGGGCGTGGGAATGGTTTCACGTGGAACCCCGGCAATGCTGGCAGCGACTCGCGGCGCCGATGCGCCGGCGGCGTTGACCACGCAACGCGCGCGCAGCCGCAGGCCGGCAATGTCCAGTTCCAGCCCAGCGTCGCCGACGCGGCCGCCGCTCAGCGGCGAGTTCAGCGCCAGCGTCGCGCCGTGGGCTTCGGCGTCGGCCAATAAGGCCAGCATCAGGCCGTGGCTGTCTATTATGCCGGTGGACGGCGACAACAGCGCGGCGCGGGCGTACACGGCTGGCTCCAGCGCCCGGAGCTGTTCCGCGTCCAGCCAGCACAGATCGTCGACGCCGTTGGCGGCGGCGCGCTGTTGCAAGGCTTGCAGCCGCGGCAGTTCGGCTTCGTTTGCGGCGACGATCAGTTTGCCGCAGCGGCGGTGGGCAATCGCGCGCTGCAGGCAGTAGTCGTACAGCCGCTGGCGGCCGGCCACGCATAGCCGCGCTTTCAGGCTGCCGGGCGGATAGTAGAGCCCGGCGTGGATCACTTCGCTGTTGCGGCTGGACGCATGTTGGCCGATGGCGCTTTCCGCTTCGACGATGACGACTTCGCGGCCGGCCATCGCCAGCTGCCGCGCCATGGCCAGGCCGATCACTCCGGCGCCTATCACCAGGCATTCAACTTGTTCCATCATCGCTCCCCTTGGCTCAGTCGTCAGATGGTGCGCCCTGGCCCGCGCGGCGTCCATATGGAAAAAGCCGCCCGTGGGCGGCTTTGAACCGGCGTGGCGGCTGGACTCAGCCGGCCATCGCGGCTTCGACTTCTTCCACCGTCTTGGGAATCGGCGCGCCCAGCACGCGGCTGCCATCGGCGGTGATCAAGACATTGTCCTCGATGCGGATGCCGCCGAAGTCCTGGTATTCGCGGAATGTGTCGTAGTTGATGTACTGGCTATGGCGGCCTTCGGCGGCCCAGGCTTCGATCAGCGCCGGGATGAAGTACATGCCGGGTTCCACCGTCACCACCATGCCGGCCAGCAGCGGCTTGCCCAGGCGCAGGTAGCCCAGGCCGAACAGCGGGCTGCGCTCGGTGTCCGCGCCATAGCCCACCAGGTCTTCGCCCAGGCCTTCCATATCGTGCACGTCCATGCCGATCTGATGGCCGAGGCCGTGTGGGAAGGCGATGGCGTAGGCGCCGGATTCGACGATGGCGTTGGCGTCGCCGCGGAAGAAGCCCAGCGCGCTCATTCTTTCCACCATCAGCCGCGCCGACAGCTTGTGCACGTCCAGATAGCGCACGCCCGGCTTCATCGCCTCGATGGCGGCCAGCTGCATGTCCAGCACGATGTTGTACAGTTCGCGCTGGCGCGGGCTGAACTTGCCGCCCACCGGGAAGGTGCGAGTGATGTCGCTGGCGTAGCCGCCGCCGGAGGTACAGCCGGTGTCGTTCAGCGCCAGGTCGCCGCTTTCCAGGCGGTTGTCGTGGTGATGGTTGTGCAGCACTTCGCCGCGGCGGGAGAAGATGGACGGGTAGGCCAGCTGCCAGTCACGGCGGCGCATGATGCCTTCCATCTCGCCCACCACCTCGTATTCCATCACGCCGGGCTTGGCGTGGCGCATCGCGGCGATGTGCATGTCGCGGGTCACCGCCAGCGCGGCTTCCATTTCGGCGATTTCCTCATCGCCCTTGATTTCGCGCAGCGCCACCACGGCATGGGTCAGCGGCGCGGAGAAGCCGTCCTTGACCTGGGCCGGGTGAACGTCCAGCAGGCGGCCCATTTCGATCAGGGTTTCGCCGCGGTACGGCGCCAGGTAGTGCACGGCGCGGCCGGCGGCGCGCGCGGCGCTCAGCGCGGCGGCCAGGTCGGCGTAGCCGCGGCTGTGTGTCAGGCCGGCCAGCGCGGCGCGTTCAGCCAGGCTGGGCAGCGGGCCGGTCCAGACGATGTCGGCCACATCCGGATCGTTGCCGAACAAGGTCGCTTCGCCGCTGTCGGCGTCGATGAGGCCGGCCAGACCCGGCTCGTTCAGGCCGAAGAAATAACGGAAGCTGGAGTCCTGCACGAAGGGCAGGGTGTTGTCGTGGTAGTTCATCGGCGAATCGACATTGCCGACAAACAGCAGCAGGCCGGACAGGCCGGCCGCTTGCAGACGGGCGCGGCGTTGCGCGTATACGGTGGCAGCGAACATGGTTTCCTCGGGAGTGGGAAGGGGCCGCCCGGTGCTTGCCGTGCGGAATATTGTATCCAGTCCCTTAACTTATCATGCTGGCCGCCGCGCGGCCAGTGCCGGTTCAGCCGCGTTGGCGCGCGGCGTCGGCGCTGGCGGGCCGGGCCTTGGCCGGGCGCAGGATCAAGGCCACCGCGCCGCCGGCCAGCAAGGCCCACAGCGGCGCGCCCAGGCCGGCGATGCTGACGCCGGAAGCGGCCACCACGAAGGTGATCAGCGCCGCCTCGCGGCGGCTTTCATCGCCCAGCGCCGCGCTCAGCGAGGACGCCAGGGTGCCGAACAGCGCCAGCCCGGCGGCGGTGGCGACCAGCGCCTTGGGCAGGGTCAGGATCAGGCTGGCCAGCGCGCCGCCGGCCACGCCCAGCGCCAGGTAGAGCAGGCCGCAGATCACGCCGGCCACGTAGCGGCGCTTGGGATCGGGGTGGGTTTCCGGCCCGGTGCAGATGGCGGCGGTGATCGCCGCCAGCACCACGCCGTGGCCGCCGAAGGGCGCGGTCAGCATGGACACCGCGCCCAGCAGCGATACCGGCGAGCGCGCCGGGATGTGGTAGCCGGAAGACGACAGCACCGCCATGCCGGGCAGGAATTGCCCGGTCAGCGCCACCAGCGCCAGCGGCAGCGCCAGGTTGAAGAAGGCGCTCCACGACCATTGCGGCGCGGTGAACAAGGGGCCGCCGTCGCCGCCATGGGCCGGCAGCGGCTGGAACAGGCCTTGCGCCGCCGCCAGCAGCAGGCCAAGCAAGATGGCGGCCGGCAGCGCGTAGCGCGGGAAGAAGCGGCGGCCGATGAAGAACAGCGCGGCCATGCTCACCACCAACAGCGGATCGTGGCTGGCGGCGCCGGCCAGCTCCGCGACGAAGCGGAACAGGATGCCGGCCAGCATCGCCGCCGCCAGCGCGGCGGGGAATACCTTCATCAGCCGGTCGAACAGGCCGCTGACGCCCAGCAGGGTGACGATGGCGGCGGCCGCCAGGTAGGCGCCCACCGCTTCTCCATAAGGCACGCCGGGCAGGGCCGCCAGCAGCAGCGCCGCGCCGGGGGTGCTCCAGGCGGTGATCACCGGCGCTTTCCAGCGCCAGGACAGCCACAGGCCGGCCACGCCGGAGCCGATGGACACCGCCCAGATCCAGGAGCCGAGCTGGGCCGGGGACAGGCCGGCGGACTGGGCAGCGTGGACGATGATGAGGAAGGGGCCGGAGTAGCCGACCAATAAGGCCAGCACCGCGGCCAGCGCGGCGGAGGGCGACAGGTCGCGCCAGAAGGTGGACGGCATGATGCGCTTTCTTGCGATGAAAAGTAGCGCCCAGCCTAACGCAGGCACGGGTCCGCGCCTTCCCACAGCCGGCGCAAACAGTTTATGCTGCGCCCAATCTGTTCTATATAACAGCGATGACTGATTCCCTGTATCTACGTATTGCCGCCGAGATCGCGCAGCGGCTGGATAGCGGCGCTTATCCGCCCGGCAGCCGGCTGCCCTCGGTGCGGCGGCTGGCCGCCGAACACGACGTCAATGCGCTGACCGCGTTGGCGGCTTACCGCCACCTGGAGCGGCAGCAGCGCGTCAGCGCCCGTCCGCGCGCCGGCTTCTTCGCCGCGCTGCCCAGCCGCGCGCAATGGGCGAGCGCCGCCGCCAGCGGCGTGCCGTCGGCGGCGACCCTGGTGCGGGTGGACAGCCGCATGTCGCAATTGATCGAGTGGTCCGGCCTGGACATCGGCACCCAGTTGCACATGGCCGAAGCGCATGGCGGCATGTATCCGGCGGCGGCGCTGGCGCGCCGGCTGCAGCAGGCCTTGAGCGGCCGGCCGGAGTTGATCGGCGCCTATCTGCCGCGCGAGGAGCAGGCGCGGCTGAACCGGCTGGTGTGCGAGCTGGCGGCGCAGTGGCAGCTGGCGCTGGAACCGGACGCCATCCTGTTCACCCATGGCATCACCGAGGCGATCAGCCTGTCGCTGCGCTTGCTGACCCGGCCCGGCGACACGGTGGCGGTGGAGACGCCGGTGTACTTCGGCTTGTTGCAGACGCTGGAGACGCTGGGCTTGAAGGCGCTGGAAATCCCGTGCACGCCGGACGCCGGCCTGTCGCTGGAAGCGCTGGAGTTCGCGCTGCGCCATGGTCCGGCGCCGCGCTGCCTGGTGACGGTGACCAATTTCCAGAACCCCACCGGCGCGCTGATGCCGGACGAGGCCAAGAAGCGGCTGCTGCAGCTGGCTTACCGTCACGGCCTGACCATCATCGAGGACGATGTGTTCGGCGAGCTTTACTTCGGCGAGCAGCATCCGACGCCGCTGAAAGCCTGGGACAGCCGCGGCGAGGTGATCTATTGTTCCTCGTTCACCAAGAGCTTCGCGCCCTCGTTCCGCCTGGGCTGGCTGTCCGGCGGCCGCCATCACGCGGCGCTGGCGCGCTTGAGCAATAGCAGCAGCCTGGTGAGCTCGGCGCTGTATCTGGCGGTGTTGGCGGATATGCTGGCCGATGGCGATTACGCGCGCTTCGCCGCCCAGTTGCGGCGGCAATTGGCGCGCCAGATGCGCCAGCTGGCGGAAGCGGTGCTGGCGGCCTTTCCCAAGGGCACGCGGCTGCGGCGGCCGCAGGGCGGGCTGCTGCTGTGGGTGGAATGTCCGGAAGGGCTGGACGCCGGCCGGCTGCTGGAGCGGGCGCTGGCCGAATCCATCAGCTTCGCGCCGGGGCTGGTGTTTTCCGCCGAGCCGCGCTTCGGCCATTGCCTGCGGCTGAACTTCGGCCAGCCGTGGTCGCCGGAACTGGAGCGGGCGATCCGCACGCTGGGGCGCTTGGCCGGCGAGCAATTGCGCGGCGGCGCCTGAAGCGCGCCGGAATGAAAAACGGCGGAGCCTGGCTCCGCCGTCATCTCCTGGCTGGCGCTGGATCTCAGTCCTTGCGCGCGCGGCGCGCCTTCACCGCGTTTGCCAGCGTGGTCAGCAGTTTTTCCGTGTCGTCCCAGCCGATGCAGGCGTCGGTGACGCTTTGGCCGTAGGTCAGCTCGCAGCCCGGTTTCAGGTCCTGGCGGCCTTCCACCAGGTGGCTTTCCACCATCACGCCGAAGATATTGGCGTTGCCGGCGGCCAATTGGCCGGCGATGTCGTCGGCCACTTCCATCTGGCGGCGGTAGTCCTTGCGGCTGTTGGCGTGGCTGAAGTCGACCATCAGCTTTTGCGGCAGGCCCACGGAGACCAGTTCCGCCGCCGCGGCGCTGACGTGCTCGGCCGAGTAATTGGGTTCCTTGCCGCCGCGCAGGATCACGTGGCAGTCGGGGTTGCCGCCGGTGGAGACGATGGCGGAGTGGCCGGTCTTGGTCACCGACAGGAAATGGTGGGGCACGCTGGAGGAGCGGATGGCGTCCACGGCGATCTTCAGATTGCCGTCGGTGCCGTTCTTGAAGCCCACCGGGCAGGACAGGCCGGAGGCCAGTTCGCGGTGCACCTGGCTTTCGGTGGTGCGCGCGCCGATGGCGCCCCAGCTGATCAGGTCGGCGAAGTACTGCGGCGTGATCATGTCCAGGAATTCGGTGGCCGCCGGCATGCCCATGTCGTTCAGGGTCAGCAGCAGGCGGCGCGCGATGCGCAGGCCGCTGTTGATGTCGAAGGATTCGTTCAGCAGCGGGTCGTTGATCAGGCCTTTCCAGCCGACGGTGGTGCGCGGTTTTTCAAAGTAGACGCGCATCACCACCACCAGCTCCTGCGACAGCTGCTCGCGCAGCGGCGCCAGTTTCTTGGCGTACTCGATGGCGGCTTCGGTATCGTGGATGGAGCAGGGGCCGATCACCACCAGCAGACGGTCGTCCTCGCCGCGCAACAGCGCGGAGATGTCGCGGCGGGTGGCGTAGATCACTTCCGAGGCGGCCTCGGTGATCGGCAGTTCGTACAGGTGGGCGATGGGCGGCAGCAGTTCCTTGATTTCGCGGATTCTGACGTCGTCGGTCTGGCGTTGCATAAAGCGTGTCCCTTGCTATTTCAGTTTTTGCATAGCAGCAAGATAACCGGATTCCACGACGCTAGACAAGCGGCCGGCGCGCTTTAAGGCGCTTGATTTTTTAAAGCGCGGGCTTAGACGCAGGCTATCGGCCCGGCGTTTATCCCTCTGTTTTTGCTGGGATTGCCGCGCGGCAATGAAAAACGCCCTGGCGCTAGCAGGGCGTTTTGCGTGGTGAAGCGCGCGGCGTGTCAGTCAGCGTACTGGCGCTTCATGCGTTCGCGGCGTTCCTGGGCTTCCACCGACAGCGTGGCGGTGGGGCGTGCCATCAGGCGGCGCAGGCCGATGGGCTCGCCGGTGTCTTCGCAGAAACCGTAGGAGCCGTCTTCGATCTGGCGCAGCGAGGCCTGGATCTTCTGCAGCAGCTTGCGCTCGCGGTCGCGGGTGCGTAGTTCCAGCGCATATTCCTCTTCCAGCGTGGCGCGGTCGGCCGGGTCCGGAGTGGCTTCCTGCTCTTGCAGGTGGTTGGCGGTCGCATTTGCGTTAGAGAGCAACTCCTGCTGCATCTGCAACAACCGGTCTTTGAAAAACTCAAGATGGTCGGCGTTCATATAATCGTCGCCGGTCCAGTTGAGGATATCCTGTTCGGTTAGTTTGGCCATATTAGGTGCTTCCAGCATAGAGTTGGCAACAGGCGGAGAAGATTACCGGCGCCCCGCTATTTCTGCAACTGTCTTAGGCGCTTAGGTGATATTAACTCCCTGTTGCTGACAATCGGTATAGCGTTGTTTCACTCCGGTAACAAGCCTGAAGCATCGTTAAAAAGGGCATTGGCGCAATGACCTTGGACATAAAATGTCCCAGGCAGTTCAAAGGCGGCAATCCGCCGCCTTTTTCCGGGATCCGGCGCGCCGGGGGGGCGTGCCGGTTCTGCACTGCCTGGATGGCTTATTTCAGCGACAGCACCCACTTGGCCAGCGCGCGCAGATCCGCGTCCGGGATGCTCGGATGCGGGGTCATCGGCACCGGACCCCACACGCCGGAGCCGCCGTTCTTGATCTTGGCCATCAGCATGGCTTCCGCGCCTTTCTGGCCGGCGTACTTCTTGGCCACGTCCTTATAGGCCGGGCCGACGATCTTCTTGTCCACCGCATGACAGGCGGTGCAGCTGTATTTCTGCGCCAGTTGCAGATTGGCGAAGGCGGGAGTGGCGACGGCGCTCAGCAGGACGGCGGCGAGCAGTGCTTTTTTCATTGGAAGTCTCCTGTGTGGTGATGCAAATCGATTGCCAAATAGACGGCCGCAGCGGAGCGGCCGCAAAAAAATATGACAAATAACCTGAATTCCTACAGTACTACCTTGAGTTGGGTCAAGAAGCTTGCTTCCAGCATGCGCACCGGCAGCATCAGGATCACCTGGATGATCAGGAACAGCACCAGCGGCGACAGGTCGACGCCGCCGATATTGGCCTTGCGGAACGGGCGCAGAAAGGGCCGGGTCAGCGCGTCCAGCACCGGCATCAGCGGGTTGTAGGGGCTGACCCAGCTGAGCACGGCCTGCACGATGACGCTGCCCATCAACAGGGTCAGCGATTGCTTGAACACCTCCAGCAGCGACAGCAGCGACAAGGCCACCCAGACCTGTGGAAAGGTGAACACTTCCGGCACCGAGCTGAGCAGGGTGACCAGTACATTGGCCAGCAGCGAGACCAGCCAGGCCAGCAGCATGGTGGCGCTGTCGTAGCCGCGCATCGCCGGCACCAGCTTGCGCAGCGGCAGCACCGCGAAATTGGTGGCCGCCATCACGAACTGGCACAGCGGGTGTTTGAACGGCGCGCGCGCCACTTGCAGATAGAAGCGCAGCAGCAGCACCAGCACGAACAGGCCCGAAAGAGTGTGGATCAGAAAGCGCAAAGTGTCGAAGAACATGGCGTGGCTTAATCCTGGCTGAGTTGTTGGCCCATTTCGATGGAGCGGTCGCGGCAATCCATGGCGCCGGCGATGATGGCCTGCTTGACGTTTTCCGCCTCAAAGCGGGCGATGGCGCGCTCGGTGGTGCCGCCCTTGGACATCACATTGGTGCGCAAGGTGGCCACCGGCAACGGGCTTTGCTTGGCCAGCTCCACCGCGCCTTCGAAGGTGGCCAGCACCAGCCGGCGCGCCTCGGCTTCGGAAAAGCCGGTTTGCTGCGCCGCTTCCACCATGCTTTCGATGAAGTAGAACACATAGGCCGGGCCGCTGCCGGACACGGCGGTGATGTCGTCCATGCGCTGCTCGTTTTGCAGCCAGATGGTGATGCCGGCCGCCTGCATCACGGTGTTGGCGTCCTGGCGGTCGTCTTCGCTGACGCCGACCGAGGCGAACAGGCCGGACACGCCCTTGCCTATCATCGCTGGGGTATTGGGCATCACCCGCACCACGCGCTTGCTGTTCAGCCAGCGGCACAGCGCGTCCAGGCGGACGCCGGCGGCGATGGAGATCACCAGCGCGCCGTTCAGGCGCGGCGCCAGTTCCAGGCTCAGCTCGCGCAGATGCTGGGGCTTGACCGCCAGCAGCACGATGTCGCCGATGCCGAAGGCTTCCGGCAAGGCCGCGCCGCCGCTGACGCCGTAGGCCTGCTGCAGGCGCGCCACTTTGTCGGCGTCGGGATCCACCACGTGGATGCGATGCGCCGCCTGCTTGATCAGGCCGGCGATGATGGCGTTGGCCATATTGCCGCCGCCGATGAAGGTAATCCGCATGATTTTTCCTTATAAACCGGCCTGAGGATCTGTGCGTTCAGGCCGATGTTATTCAATGATAATGGCGCGCGCCGAAAATGGCGGTGCCTATCCGCACCATGGTCGCGCCCTCGGCGACGGCGACGGCCAGGTCGGCCGACATGCCCATCGACAAGGTGTCCAGCGCCAGGCCCTCGGCCGCCAGCTGCTGTTGCAGCCGGCTCAGCAGCGCGAACTGCGCCGCCAGCCGCGCGGCGTCTTCGGTGGGTTCCGGGATGCACATCAGGCCGCGCAGCGCGAGCCGCGGTAGCGCCGCCACCGCGCGCGCCAGCTCCAGCGCCTGCTCCGGCGCGCAGCCGCTCTTGCTGGCTTCGCCGGACACGTTCACCTGGATGCACACATTCAGCGGCGGCAGCGCCTCCGGCCGCTGCGCCGACAAGCGCTCGGCGATTTTCAGCCGCTCCACCGAGTGGACCCAGTGCGCGAGCTCCGCCACCGGGCGGGTTTTATTGGATTGCAGCGGACCGATGAAGTGCCATTCGATGTCGAGCGCGGCCAGTTCCGCGCATTTCTGCTGCAATTCCTGCACATAGTTTTCCCCGAAGGCGCGCTGGCCGGCAAGATAGGCTTGCTGGACATCGGCGGCGGGAAAGGTTTTGCTGACCGCCAGCAACTGCGCCGAGCCGGCCGGCCGGCCGGCGGCGCGTTCCGCGTCCGCCAGGCGCTGGCGGACATGCTGCAAGGCTAGGGTGATGGATTCTGTCATGGCGTCGAGAAGTCGTGTGCCGCGGGCCTTGCGGCTTGTTGCCCGGGGCTGGGGTTTCTACAAAGAAGCATGGCCGCGCATCTTTAAAATAATATGGGGTGGCTGCGATATCCCAAATGGCTGAGTTGAGCTTACAATCAGCGCCGGGGCCTGCCGCGCCGGACTGGCGGTTCCGCATCTTTAGCAGCATGAAGCCGCCTGGCGCGTGCAAGCATGGCGGCGGCGCAGTCATCGTGGAGATTATATTATGGAAATTTCGGAGCTCTTGGCCTTTACGGTCAAGAACAAGGCATCCGACCTGCATCTGTCCGCCGGGCTGCCGCCGATGATCCGGGTGAACGGCGATATCCGCCGCATCAACCTGCCGCCGATGGACCATCATGATGTACACGATATGGTGTACGACATCATGAACGATTACCAGCGCAAAATCTTCGAAGACACCTTCGAATGCGACTTTTCCTTCGACCTGCCCGGCATCGCCCGCTTCCGCGTCAACTCCTTCGTGCAGAATCGCGGCATGGGCGCGGTGTTCCGGGTGATTCCATCCAAGGTGCTGTCGCTGGAACAGCTGGGCGCGCCCAAGATCTTCCAGGAAATCGCCTCGTTTCCGCGCGGACTGGTGCTGGTGACCGGCCCCACCGGTTCCGGCAAATCCACCACGCTGGCGGCGATGATAGATTTCATCAACGACAACCATTTCTCCCACATCCTGACGGTGGAAGATCCGATCGAATTCGTCCACGACAGCAAGAAATGCCTGATCAACCAGCGCGAGCTGGGCTTGCAGACCCACAGCTTCTCCAATGCGTTGAAATCGGCGCTGCGCGAAGACCCGGACGTGATCCTGGTGGGCGAATTGCGCGATCTGGAAACCATACGCCTGGCGCTGACCGCGGCGGAAACCGGCCACCTGGTGTTCGGCACCCTGCATACCAGCTCCGCCGCCAAGACCATAGACCGTATCGTCGATGTGTTCCCGGCAGGGGAAAAGGAAATGGTGCGTTCCATGTTGTCGGAATCGGTGCGCGCGGTGATCGCCCAGACCCTGCTCAAGACCAAGGATGGCAATGGCCGGGTGGCGGCGCATGAAATCATGCTCGGCACTCCGGCCATCCGCAACCTGATCCGCGAGAACAAGATCGCCCAGATCAATTCGATGATACAGACCGGTCAGCAGCACGGCATGCAGACGCTGGACCAGTGCCTGCAGGAACTGGTGCGGCGCAATATGGTGTCGCCGGCGGACGCCAGGCAAAAGGCCGCCAACAAGGATCAATTCTGAGCGGGCGCTGCTCTACACTGAAATTGTGACCCGCGGGACCGCATCATGGAAAAAGACCAGGCTTCCAAGTTCATACTGGATCTGCTCAAACACGCCACCGGCAAGAACGCCTCCGATGTCTTCATCGCCGCCGATTTCCCGCCGGCGATGAAGATAGACGGCAAAATCACCCCGGTGGCGCCGCAACCCCTGTCCGCCCAGCACACCAAGGAACTGGTGCGCGCGGTGATGAACGACCGCCAGACTGAGGAGTTCGAGTCCAAGAAGGAGGCCAATTTCGCGATCAACCCGCCAGGCCTGGGGCGTTTCCGTGTCAGCGCCTTCGTGCAGCAGGGCCATGCCGGCATGGTGCTGCGCAAGATCAACACCGAAATCCCCACCTTCGACCAACTCAACCTGCCGCATGTGCTGCGCGACATCGCGCTGATCAAGCGCGGGCTGGTGATCTTCGTCGGCGGCACCGGCTCCGGCAAATCCACCTCGCTGGCGGCGCTGGTGGACTGGCGCAACAGCCATAACCACGATCACATCATCACCATCGAAGATCCGATCGAATACGTGCACCAGCACAAGAAATCCATCGTCACCCAGCGCGAAGTGGGCGTGGATACCGAGGACTGGGACATCGCGCTGAAGAACACCCTGCGCCAGGCGCCGGACGTGATCCTGATGGGCGAGATCCGCGACCGCGAAACCATGGGCTACGGCCTGCAGTTCGCCGAAACCGGCCATTTGTGCCTGGCCACGCTGCACGCCAACAACGCCAACCAGGCGCTGGACCGCATCCTCAACTTCTTTCCGGAAGAACGCCACCAACAGGTGCTGATGGACTTGTCGCTGAACATGCGCTCCATCATCTCCCAGCGGCTGGTGCCGATCAAAACCGGGCGCGGCCGGGTGGCGGCGGTGGAAATCCTGCTCAACAGCCCGCTGGTGTCCGACATGATCTTCAAGGGCGAGATCGCCGGTTTGAAGGAAGTGATGGGTCGCTCGCGCGAGAGCGGCATGCAGACTTTCGACCAGTCCTTGTTCGAGCTGTACGAAGAGGACCTGATCAGCTACGAGGACGCGCTGCGCAACGCGGACTCCATCAACGACCTGCGGCTGAAGATCAAGCTGTACAGCGAGGGCTCCAAGTCGCGCGATCCGCTGGAAGGCATCGACCATCTCGATATCGTTTGACCGCCTGTAGCGAGCCGCCAACGCAAGGACGGATGCCGCGTTGCGCCGACTTGTCTCAGCGCTGAATCTGACTTCGGTTATCCACGCTTGGCATCCGCGCTGCCGCGCATGCGCCAGCGCGGCTCACAGCTCCAGCGCGGCGGTGGCGGTTTGCAGCAGCCGGTCGGACAGCGTCTCGTCCGCAGTGGCGCGCGACAACAGCAGCGCGCCCACCATCAGCGCCAGACAGGCCTCGGGCGCCAGCGCCGGCCGCGCGCCGGCGGCGGTGTCGCATTGCTGCGCTTGCCGCAGCGTGCGCAGCAAGGCCTGTAGTCCTTCGGAAAAGGCCTGGCGCGTGGGTTTGTCGTGGCGGGCCAACTCGCCGGCCAGCGCGGCGGCGGCGCAGCCGGAATCCGGGAAGTCCCGATGCGCGGCGCTCAGATAATCCTTGGCCAGCCGCTTCACCCCGGCGCCGCTGGGCGCCTGCTCCAACTGCGCCTGCCAGATCTCGTTCATGTCCAGCAGCGCCTGGCGACAGGACTGGGCCACCAGATCGTCCTTGCTGTGGAAATGGGCGTAGAAGCCGCCATGAGTCAGGCCCAGGTCGGCCATCAGATTGGCGATGCCGACGTTGGCGACGCCCTCGGCGCGAAAACGCAGCGCGGCCATGGTCAGAATCCGCTGTCGGGTTTCGGTCTTGTGGCTTGAGCTGTAACGCATCGTAGACCTTCCTGTTGAGGGCCGGGCATGGGACAGCGACGGCGTGGTGATTCCGTTTTAGATGATAACTATCATTTCTTCAATCGCGATGTGAATCAGCAAGATAGGATGCGCATAAAAATCCCGGCGGCGCGGCGGATTTAGTCCAATATTATTTATATCGACTAAAATTTCCGCGTTTTCGAGCCGGCTTGCAATCAAGGATGGCGGCCGGACGAAACGCAAATCCCAGCGTTCGCCGGCAGCCGCGGCCGCGCGCTGGCGGAGACCGGCATGCAACAGCGGGACCAGCCCATCGTGGCCTTAGGCGCGGCCACAACGCGGCAATTGGGCGTGACCATCGCCTATTGGGGGCTGGCGCGGCTATTGATGGCCGGCTTCATGACCGAGGACAACTGGCTGACGCCGGCCTGGTTTCCGGCCGGGCTGGCGCTGGCGGTGGTTTTGCGCGGCGGGCAGCGCTATGGCCTTGGGCTGTTCGCCGGCTCGCTGGCCTTCAGTCTGCTGTCGCGGGAACTGGCGCTGGCGGATGCCTTGCTGATTGCCGGATCCAATGCGGTGGGCAGCCTGCTGGGCGCCTTGCTGGTGCGCTACCGCTGCGGCGGCCGCCTGCCCTTGCGCAGTCTGCCCCATGTGCTGGCCTTCATTGCCGGCGCGGCGCTGGCCGCCACCGTATCCGCTCTGGGCGGCACCGCGGCCCAACTGCATGGCCAGGCGCAGCCGCTGCTGCCGTTGGGCCATCACTTCGTCGCCTGGTGGCTGGCCGATCTGGCCGGCGTGTTCTGTCTGGCGCCTTTCCTGTTGCTGCTGCGCTGGCCCAGCGGCGGCGAAGGACATGGCGGACGCGGCTCGCTGGACGGGCTGATCGCCTGGCTGACGCTGCTGGCGGCCGGCCTGGCGCTGCTGGGCATAGACGACAGTTCCGGCCGCTATGCCGCGCTGCCATATTGCTTCAGCCTGCCGCTGCTGTGGTTCGCCTTCCGCCAGCGCTTGCGGCTGGCGCATGGACTGTCGCTGGGCATTTTGTCGCTGGCGCTGCTGGGCGGGGTGTTGGGGCGTGGCGCCTTCGGTCATGGCGCGCAGGCCTTGCTGACCATCAGCATGATGATGTTGATCCAGACCACCACCTTGCTGGTGTTCGGCGCGCTGGCGGTGGAACTGCGCCGTTCCGAGGCGCGGCTGCGCGGCGTCAACCGCCAGTTGGAAGCCAAGGTTCGCGCCCGCACCCGCGAACTGGCGGACAGCGAGGCCAGGTTGCGGCTGATGGCGGATGCCGCGCCGTTCCCGCTGGCGATGAACCGCTTGCATGGCGGCGAGCTGATCTACGCCAATGCGCGCGCCGAGGAGCTGTTCCGCGATCACCTGGCGCCGGAGCGACCGTTGCGGGTGCAGGATTTCTATGTCGACCCGGCCGAGCGCGAGCGGGTATCGGCGCTGCTGCGCCTGGGCGGTTGCGTCAGCGATCGCGAAGTGAGGTTGCGCGCCGCCGACGGCCGTGAATTCTGGGCGCTGATTTCCTGTTCCGTGGTCAAGGCCGACGATGGCTGGTGCGTGATCAACGGCATCAACGACATCAGCGAGCGCAAGCGCCTGGAGCAGGATTTGCTGCAGGCCAATCGGGCGCTGCGCCAGAACCTGAGCGAGATCGAAACCCTGCAGCAAGGGCTGCGCGAACAGGCGCTGCGCGATCCGTTGACCGGGCTGTTCAACCGCCGTCATCTGGACGATATCCTGCCGCGCATCCTCAGCCATATGCTGGCCTTGCACCGCGATGTGGCGGTGCTGATGATAGACGCCGACCATTTCAAGCGCATCAACGACAACTACGGCCACCCCTGCGGCGACGCGGTGCTGACCGCCTTGGCCGCCCACTTGAGCGATGCCTTCCGCAGCGGCGACATCGTCTGCCGCTACGGCGGCGAGGAATTCTTCGTGCTGCTGCCGGGAGCGTCGTTGGACGCGGCCTATGCCAAGGCGCAGCAGCTGTGCTGCGAAGTGCGCGCGCTGCCCATAGTCGCCCTGGGCCAGCCGCTGAGCATCACGCTATCGGTGGGCTTGGCCTTGAGCCCCTTGCACGGCGTCGATGCCGTCAGCGTGGTCAGGGCGGCCGACGCCGCCTTGTACCGCGCCAAGAAGGAAGGGCGCGACCGGGTGTGCGTGGCCGATCCGGCGCGGCCGCTGGTGTCCTGAAGCCGGGGCGCGCAGGGCGGTGTGCTACCATCCGATGATGGAACTTTACCGACTATTGCAGCAACAAGGCTTCGGCGGCCGCAAGGAATGCCGGCAGCTGATCGACTACGGCCTGGTCGAACTCAATGGCGAGATCGTCGACAATTACCGTCAGCAAGTGGAACTGGCCGATATCCGGCAACTGGTGGTGGACGACAAGCCCTGGGAGGTGGTGACCGGCCCGCTCTACCTGCTGTTTCACAAGCCGCCCAATTACGAAACCTCGCACAAGCCGCAGCACAATCCGGGCATCTACCGGCTGCTGCCTTATCAGTTCGGCAATCTGGGCATCACCGCGGTGGGCCGGCTGGACGTCGACACCACCGGCCTGATCCTGCTGACCAACGACGGCCAGTTCGTGCACGCGCTCAGTTCGCCCAAGAAGCTGGTGCCCAAGTGCTACCAGGTCACGTTGAAGCACGCGGCCAGCGAGGAGTTCATTGCCAAGCTGCAAAGCGGGGTTTATCTGAACGACGAAGGCGCGGAGTTCGCCGCCGACAGCATAGAGCAGCTGGACAGCCACGTGATCCTGCTCACCATCACCCAGGGTAAGTACCACCAGGTCAAGCGCATGGTGGCGGCGGCCAGCAACCGGGTGGAGCAGCTGCACCGCATCAGCCTGGGCGAGGTGACGCTGGGCGAATTGCCCCAGGGCGAATGGCGGCATCTTAGCGCGGAAGAGCTGGCCAGCCTGGGCTGGACCTGAGCGGAACGGAGTTCGTCGAGCCCGGTTTCGCGCGCTTAGAACCTGTTTACGATCTGCTGCGCGTCGGCGATACAGCGTTAAAAACGCTTTCAGAATGCTCATGTACCACCTGTACATTCCGCTTCTTCAACCGTTTTCGCCTTGTCTCGCCTTAGCTCGCGAGATCGTAAACACGTTCTTATGAGCAGGCCGCCTTCGGGCGGCCTTTGTTTTGGCTGCGGCCAGCCTGGCCGCAGAGATATGAACTTCATGGATGGGAACGACCATGCTTCGCCATATCCCCTTAGAACCTGTTTACGATCTGCTGCGCGTCGGCGGAATAGTTAGACAAGGGCGTTGAAAACGCTTTCAGAATGCTCATGTACCCCCTGTACATTCCGCTTCTTCAACCGTTTTCGCCTTGTCTCGCCTTGTCTCGCCTTAGCTCGCGAGATCGTAAACAGGTTCTTAACGCCCGATTAGGTGCGCGCGTTTCACGCGGCCGCGTTGCAACACGGCGGGCGCTGCAATGGCGCGCCGGGGCCGCGGCATCACTATGGATGTCATTATTTCGCGGCTTTCGTCGTGGATCCGGATGGCTAGCGCATCGAAGCGGTGATCAATAAAGCCGGCTGAGTCGGTCTCGGCGGATGATTTGGCCGGCGGAGGGCTGTCAGTCGGCGTTGCGTTGTTTGAGGCCGATGTGTTCTTGAAGTCGCGCTGGGCTCGTTTGAGCCGAGAGCTCGATATCGCATTCCACCCCCAGGGTTGCGCCGTGGCGCCCCTGGGGTTTTTTGCGTCCAAGGCCGGCGTGACCGAAATTGGCCTGGGTTTTGGATAGGGGGTGAAATATACGAAACTATCGAAACAAAGGCATCGATTGCTGTAATTGTAAATTTTAAAATGAATAACATTGATTATTTACTTTAAAAAATTACAATTGACGAGGACGTGGCGGCTAAGCGGCGCAGACAGCCGGAACCGGGCATGGCGGTGGAGATGACGCGAACAACTGCTGGAATGGGATGGACGTGGAGCGCGCCGCACCCCGGGAAGGCGGAAGAGGAGGGGAAGGCAGGCCAGTTCAGACGCTGGCCTGCATGCCGCTTATTGGAACTGCCGGGCCAGCCGCGCCAGCAGATTGCGCGAGCTGTAGTAATCGAGGCGGAAGGTGTCGAAACCGGCGGCAAAAACCTGCTTGCCGCGCACTGCGGCATTGTCGGCCAAGAAGGGATTGGCCAGCACGCGCGGCACCATCGCGGGCTCGGCGTTGAACAGCATGATGCTGTTGCCGCGCAGGCCTTCGGCGAATTTCTCGCCGGACAGCTGCACGATGTCGCGGCGCACGCCCTGGCTGGTATTGCCCTTGACGCTGTCCGGCGCGGTGGCGAGCGTGAAGCCCAGCGCTTGCAGCAGCTTGCCCTGCGCCGATTCCGGCGTCCACAGATTGGCCCCGGAGCCGTTTTCGTAATACACCATCGCTGCAGTGGGCTGCGGCGGCAGCTTGAGGCGGGCTTTCACGCGCGCCACTTCGGCGTCGAAACCGGCGATCACCGCCTGGGCATCGGCTTCGCGGCCACTGGCGCGGCCGAGCAGCAAGGCCAGTTCCTGCCAGCTCTTGTCGTCGTAATTGACCACCAGGGTGGGCGCCAGCTGACTGAGTTGCTCGTACAGCTTGAGCGCGGAGTCGCCGCCGGTGCCGGCCATCACGATCAGGTCCGGCTGGGCGGCGATGATGGCCTCGGCGCTGGGCTCGCCCTGATACAGCGGCTGCACGCCGCGTTGCTTGGCCACCTCGCCCCATTGAGTGAAGAAGCCCTGGCTGTCGGTGACCTTGGAATTGGCGGCGCTGCCGCCGCTAGCCACCACCGGCGCCTGGATGGCGAGCAGGGTGCCGGTCAGCGTCACGCTGGTGGACACGATGCGCAACGGCGGCCGCTGCAGCGTCAGCGGGCCCTTGGGCGTGTCCAGCGTGCGCGGCCACTGGCCGGTTGCTGCGTTGGCGGCGGGGCCGACGGCGTTTGGCGCCGGCGCGTCGCAGGCGCTCAGCAGCAGGCCGAAACCGGCGGCCAGCAGCAGCCGCAAGATGGCGCGGCGCGGCGGGATGGAATGGAGAGGCATTGAATGTCCTTGTTTGCGAAAGCGCGGGTGGTTGCCGCGATTTTATTGCAAACAAGAATTGTTATCATTAATACCCAAGCTAAAAACCGCCGCGCGAGGCCTCCCGGCGGCGGGATGTGGCGTTTTGGCATCGGACGGCGGGAGCCTGCCGCCGGCCTTGTCCGGCCTAATAAGCTGTTTACGCGCTGCGGTGCGTCACGGTGAGTGCGAGCTCAAAATGCTCATGCACCAGTCGTACCTACCGCTTTTCACTCGTTTTGTTATCTCGCTCTTGCCCGCTAGATCGTAAACAGACTCTTACTCCTGCTGCCGTTTGATCCAGCTGTTTTCCAATTCGCGCATCCGCGCGAACCATTGCTTGCGCATGTATTTGACGAAGGCGGGCGGCGCGGTGGCGAAGTCGTTTTCGTCGGTGTAACAGCCGGGCAGATAAGGCGGTTCGAATTCCCGCTCCCAGCCCTTGGCCTGCAAGGCCAGCTGCGCCTGCGGGCTGCAGTCGGTGGGCAGCGGCAGCCTGGAGGAAAGGCCGTGCTCCGGGTCCAGCCAGCTCATGCCCTGGCGGTCCAGGCCGCGCAGACCGTATTTGGCCTTGCCGGCGTGGAGGATCAGCTTGTAGTCGTTGGGGCTGACGTCGCTGGTGCAAGTGCTGTGGTAGCCGATGACGGTCTCCAGCACGCCGTCGCGGTTCAGGTCGGGGAAGCTGAGCGCGTCCAGGTCGAAGCCGGCGCCGGCGTCGAATTCGCAGCGCTCGACGCCGTCGCTGAGCATCCACTGCCGGCGCGGCTTGCCCTGGCCCAGCGTGTATTGCGCGGCGTAAAGCATGGCGCTCTGGGTGCCGTCGGCGGCGCGCTCGTCTTGCCGTTCTCCCAGCATCAGCAATTGCTGCCCGGCGGCATCGTTCCAGCCGTAGGCGGCGGCCAGTTTGCCGCGCAGTTCCACGCCGTCCGGCAGCGTGGCGAGCCGGTGCACCGGCGCCGCGGCGGCCGGCGCGCTGGCGGGTATGGGCGCGGCAGCGGGAGCGGAGGCCGTGGCGGGAGCCTGCGCCGCGGGCTGGCAGGCGCTCAGCAGCAGAACGATGGCGGCGGGCAGCCAGACGCGGTGTCGCGGGAGCGCGGGGAGAGGGCTCATTCCATGTCTTTGTGGCAATGGGATAAGTGGCATAGTACGAAATCCCGGCCGGCCGTGACAGTCCTTGCAGCGAATTTCGCCACGCCGCAGCTGGCCGTAGGGATGGCTTTTGCCGACAAATCATGACATTGCATTAATTTGGACCGCGGCCTTGCGATAATCCCGAGGTGCCGGCGCGACAGGCGCGCGCGGCCGCATGAACGGGAAAGGGAGGGCTTATGTTGTCCAAGCGTTTGCTGTGGTTGTGCCTGGTTCTGGCGCAGCCGGCGCTGGCGGCGGAACCGCTGCCGGCATATCACGGGGATGCCAAGGAGTCGTCGGTGTCCGGCTTGTCGTCCGGCGCCTTCATGGCGGTGCAGTATCAAGTGGCGTTTTCCGCCTCGGTGCGCGGTGTCGGCGTGGTGGCGGGCGGGCCCTATTATTGTTCCAAGGGCACCCTGGCCGGCGCGGTGCCGTGCATGAGCGGTCCGCCGCCGTCGGCCGCCGGCCTGGCGCTGACGACGCAGCAGTTCGCGCTGGCCGGCCAGATCGATCCGCTGTCCAATCTGGCCAAGCGCCGGGTGTATCTATTCAGCGGCAGCCAGGACAATACCGTGAAGACGGCGGTGGTGGACAGCGCCGACAGTTATTTCCGCAAGCTGGGCGTGCCGGCGGCGCGCATCGAGTACCAGCGCGGCTTGCCGGCCGGCCATGCCCAGATCACGCCCAGCTATGGCAATGATTGCGGCGAAACCAAGTCGCCCTATGTCAATCACTGCGAATGGAAGGGCGAGGGCTACGATCAGGCCGGCGCGATCCTGAAGCAGATTTACGGCTCCTTGCAGCCGCGCGCGGGCCAGTTGAGCAGCCAGGTGGTGGCGTTCGACCAGACGCCCTATGCGCCGCCGGGCAGCAGTCTGGCCGACGAAGGCTATGTCTATGTGCCGCGCGCCTGCGCCGAGGGCGCGTCCTGCAAGGTGCATGTGGCGCTGCATGGCTGCCGCCAGTACGCGGGCGCCGTGGGCGACGCCTACTATGCGCATGCCGGCTACAACGAGTGGGCGGACAGTAATCGCATCATCGTGCTGTATCCGCAGACCACGGCGCTGCCGCCGGGCAATCCCAATGGCTGCTGGGACTGGTTCGGCTACACCGGCATCAATTTCGCCTGGAAGAGCGGGGTGCAGATGCGGGCGATCAAGGCGATGGCGGACAAGCTGGTGTCGGCGCCCTGAGCCTGGTTCCGGCGGCGTTCAGCCGCCGGGAAAGCCGCGCTCGGCGAAGAAGTCGATGAAGGCGCGCAGCCGCGGCGGCAGATAGGGCGAGCTGGGCCAGAGCAGGTAGAGCGTGCCGCTGCGCTCGGCCCAGGCGTCCGGCAGCGCCTGCAGCCGTCCGTCCGCCAGTTGGCGGCGCACGGTGAAATCCGGCAGGCAGGCGATGCCGGCGCCTTGCTCCGCCAGCTGGATCAGCGCGTCGCCGGTATTGGCGCAGGCATGGACCGGCAGCGCCGGCGCATCCTCGGCGAGGCAGGCCAGCGGCCACGGCGCCAGTTTGCCGCTGCGCGGATAGCGGTAATGCAGGCAGCGATGGCGCGTCAGCTCGGCCGGCGCCGCCGGCAGGCCGTGGCGGGCGAAATAAGCCGGCGCCGCCAGCAGCCGCATGCGGTAGCCGCCCAGCCGCCGCGCGCTCAGCCGCGAATCGCCGGGTTCGCCGCCGCGCACCACCAGATCGAAACCCTCGCCGATCACATCCACCAGCCGGTCGCTATAGTCCAGGTCCAGCTCGATATCCGGGTAGCGTTGCATGAAGGCGGCCAACTGCGGCGCCAGCACGCCGCATTCATGCGGCAAGCCTATCTTCAGCCGGCCGCGCGGCGCGGCCTGGCCCAGTTGCAGTTCGCGCTCGGCCGCCTCCGCCTCGTCCAGGATGCGCCGGCAGCGCTGCAGGTATTGTTCGCCGGCGGCGGTCAGCGTCAGCCGCCGGGTGCTGCGTTGCACCAGGCGCACGCCCAGCCGCTGTTCCAACCGCGCCAGTCCTTTGCCGGCGGCGGAGGCGGAAATGCCCAGCTGCCGTCCGGCGGCCACCAGGCTGCCCTGCTGGGCGATGTGGGCGAATAGCTCGATGCCGCTCATTTTCTCCATGGCCTGCCTCGCTAATTACGGAATCCAGTTCCGTTATATATGGAATTAAAGACTATTTATCCGTATCACGATGGAATCTAGCATAGGCGCTTATTCATGTGCGATACGGGAGAAGCGGGATGGCGGGCAAGAACGGCGAGGCGGCGATGCCGGCGACGGTGTATCTGCTGGGTTTGTGCATTTTCGCGATGGCGACATCGGAATTCATGGTGGCGGGGATGATGCCGTCGCTGGCGGCGGCGCTGGGCGTGAGTCTGCCGGCGGTGGGCAATCTGGTGTCGGCCTTCGCCGCCAGCGTGGTGCTGGGCGGGCCGGCGCTGACTTGGCTGCTGCGCTCGGCGCGGCGCAAGCACAGCCTGATCGGCCTGCTGCTGTTGTTTCTGGTCGGGCAGGCGGTGGGCGCGCTGGCCGGCGATTACCAGCAGATGCTGTGGTCGCGGCTGATCTGCGGCGTCGCGCAGTCGGCTTTCTTCGGCGTGGCCCTGGCCTTGGCGGCGGAACTGGTGGGCGAACAGCGAGTGGCGCGCGCCGCCGCGCTGGTGCTCAATGGCCTGATGCTGGCCTCGGTGGCCGGCCTGCCGCTGGCGGCCTGGGTGGATCAGAACTGGGGCTGGCGTTTGAGTTTCTGGCTGGTGGCCGGCATGGTGGCGCTGGCGGCGGCGGGCATCGCCGCGCTGACGCCGTCCGGCGCGCGGCCGCAAGCCCTGAGCCTGGGCGAGGAAGGGCGGCGGCTGGCGCGGCCCAGCCTGTGGGCGGCTTATCTGAGCAGCGGCCTGATCATAGGCGCGGTATTCGCCGCCTTCACTTATCTGGCGCCCCTGTTCACCCGGGTCAGCGGCTTCGCCGCCGCGACGCTGCCCTGGCTGTTCGCTGGCTACGGGCTGGCGACGGTGCTCGGCAATCTGTGCAGCGGCCGGCTGGCGGACAGCCATACCCGCGCAGTGCTGCGCGGCGGCTTGCTGGTGTTGCTTGTTGCCCTGGTGGCGCTGGCATCGTTGGCGCAATGGCAGGCGGCGACGGCGGTGTGCGTGCTGCTGCTGGGCCTGGCCGGCCTGCCGATGAACCCGGCGATGGTGGCGCGGGTAGTGCGCGCCGGCGGCAGCGGGCCGATGGTGAACAGCCTGCACATGTCGGTGGTGAACCTGGGGCTGATGCTGGGCTCATGGGGTGGCGGCGCCTTGTTGGAAGCCGGCTGGAGCCTGCGCGCGCCAGTGTGGCTGGGCGCCGCTCTGGCGGCCTTGGCCTTGGCCAGCCTGTGGCTGGATCGCGCCGGTCACAGCTGGCAGGCCACCGGCAGCTCGGCCGGCATGCCCAGGTAGAAGCCCTGGTAGAGTTCGACCCCCAGCTCCTGCATCGCCTGGTGCTGTTCGCGGGTTTCTATGCCTTCCACCGCCATGCGGCAGCCTATCTGCCAGCCCAGCTCCAGCAGCACCGGCAGCCGGTGGCGTTCGCCGGACATATAGTCCAGCAACAGGCTGCGGTCTATCTTGATCAGGTCCGGGCACAGCGCCTTGACCTTGCCGTGGCGCGCGGCCACCGCGCCGAAATCGTCGACCGACAAGCCGAAGCCGGCTTCCGCGGTCAGGCGCAGGCTGTTGATCAGCGGCTGGCCGTGGTGTTCCACCTCGTATTCCGGCAGCTCGAAGATCACCCCGGCGCTGTCCAGTTCCAGCGAGTCCAGCAAGCCTTGCAGCAGCGGCAGGTGAGTGCGGCCGTCATTGTCCACGACGGCGGTCTGCGCCAGCAGGTTCAGGCTCAGGCAGCCGGCCTGGCCGCTTTGCGCGAAGTTGCGGATGTGGATCAGCCGCGCCAGCTGGTCCGCCTCCAGCGCCAGTTCCGGCTGCAGGCTGGCGAAGAAGGCGTCCGGAGGCGGCGCTTGGCCATCCAGCGTGCGGACGCGCAGCAGCGCCTCATGGCCGAACACGCCGCCGCTGCGGTAGAACAGCGGCTGGAACACGCTGCTGAACTGATAGCCGCCCAGCCGCGCGCAATAACGGCCGTCGGCGTCGCGGTACAGCTGCCGTTCGGAGTGGGGGCCTAGGGGTGGGACCATGGTTGTCTAGCCGCGCGGAGTGGACTTTCAGCATAGCAAGCATTGCGCGGCGCTACCGGGCGGCGGCGCGCGCCATCGCCGGCTGGGCCGCCGGCCGCCGCGCCAGCCACAGCCCGGCCAGGATCAGCGCCGCGCCCAGCAGCTGGGCCAGCGCCGGACGCTCGATGCCGGCGAGGCGATCCAGCAGGATGCCGGTCAGCATCTGCCCGGCGATCACCAGCAGCGTGGTTTTCATCATGCCCAGCCGCGTCAGCACATGGCTGTTGACCGCGACGAACAGCGCGCCCAGCACGCCGCCCAGATAAGCGCCGACCGGCGCGTCGGCCAGGCCGCTGCCGGCACTGCCGGATAGCATCGGCAGCAGCGCGCTCAGCTGCAGGAAGCCCACCAGATGATTCCACCAGGACGCGGCGAAGGCGCCGCCTTGCTGGGCCAGGCGGCCGTTGATGGCGCGGCTGGCGCCGATGCAGACGCCGTTGAGCAGCGCCAGCAGGATGTAAACGCTCATATCGGCTCCTGAACGGCGAAGATCAGCACCGCGCAGCCGCCGAGCACCAAGAGCGCGGCCAGCGCGTCGTGGACGGTCAGCGCGCGCCGGGCGGCGAGCAGGCCGAAGCGTTCGCACAGCAGGCCGAACAGCAGCTGGCCGGCGATGGCCAGCGCCAGGGTGCCGGCCAGCGCCAGCGGGCTATTGACCGCGATGGCCGCCAGCGCCACCGTCAACGCGCCGGGCAGGCCGCCCAGATAGGCCCAGCGCGGCGGCCGGCCGGCGGCGGGGCGTTCGCGGCCGGAGGTGGCGCGCCATAAGGCCAACGCCGTCAGCGCGCCCAGGCCATGCGCCAGCCAAGAGGCTTGCAGCGGGCCGCTGTGCGCGGCCAGCTGGCTGTTGCAGTGAATCATCCAGGCCAGCATCGCGCCGGCGGCGAGCGCCAGCGGGCTGTCCAGTCGTTTTGTGTCCATGGTTGTTATCTCGCGTCAAGGTGTGGCGGACACTGTATATCGTGGCGTGATGCGCGATAATCCGGGTTAGTGGAAACGGATAGTGGAGCCAAAGTGGACAATATCGGAGAAGGCGAGCGTTTTGCCGCGCTGCCCTTGTTCGTCGCGGTGATCGAGTGCGGCAGCTTCGCCGCCGCCGGCCGCAAGCTGGGCTTGAGCAAGTCCGCGGTCAGCAAGCGCATCCTGCAACTGGAGGCGCGGCTGGGCGTGCGGCTATTGCAGCGCACCACCCGGCGTCTGCATCTGACCGAGGCCGGCACGCTGTACCACGGCTATGCGCGCCGCGCCTTGAGCCTGGCGCGCGAGGGCGAGGACGCCATCGCCCGCTTGCAGAGCCAGCCGCGGGGCCTGCTGCGCATCAGCGTGCCCATGGTGTTCGGCCGGCTGCATCTGTCGCCGCTGGCGCCGGAATTCCTGGCCGCGCATCCCGGCGTGCAGCTGGACATGCAGATGGACGACAGAATGGTGGACCTGGTGGAAGGCGGCTTCGATCTGGCGATCCGCATCGGCCACCTGCCGGAATCCAGCCTGATCGCGCGTCGCATCGCTTCCTGCCGCAGCGTGATCTGCGCGGCGCCGGCCTACCTCGCCCGCCATGGGCGGCCGGAAACGCCGGCGGAGCTGGCCGAGCACAATTGCCTGCGCTACGCCTATTACCGCGGCGGCGCGGAATGGACGCTGCAAGGCCCGGACGGCCCGGTGGGCGTGCCGCCACGCGGCAATTACCAGGTCAACAACAGCGAGGCGCTGCGCGATGCGCTGCTGGCTGGCGCGGGCATCGCCCAGATGCCCACCTTCATCGTCGGGCCGGACCTGGCCGCCGGCCGGCTATTGCCCTTGCTGGAGCGCTATCCCTTGCCGCTGCACGCGGTGTACGCGGTGTTCCCCGAGCGCAAGCATGTGCCGGCCAAGGTGCGGGCCTTCCTGGAGTTCATCGACAGGCGGCTGGGCGGCGAGCCGCCGCCATGGGAACGGGAAAGTTCCTGAAGCGACCCGTTTGAAACACTGTCCTATGGGTCAGTTATCGCCGTTTCCGGCTGAGCCATCCTGATGGCCTCGCTGGCGCGGCAGCCGCGTATTTCTCGTCGCTCCATCAGCGCTTCTCCGCCGTGAAATCGGCGTCAAAGGCCCGCCACGCGGGCCTTTTGTCTTTTCCGCGCCGCCATCGGCGCTAGCCGTCGCCGCGCCGCTCGCCCCTGGCCCACCTAACAGTTCTGCTAGCTTACGCCCGCTCCTGCCGCTCCCTACGATGCAAGCCAGGTCGGACAGCCCGGTTTGCTGTTCGATTCGATCCGCAAGTTCATGAAAGCAAACATGAATTTTTTATGAACCCAGGTCGGCGCCCGCGGCGTGAAGTCCGGCGTGGCCTGTCCTGCGATGTGGAAGGCGATGTGTCGAATGAATGGTTCCGCTTTGAATGTGCAGATTGTCCGGCGTGAGCTGCTGCCGGTGGCCGACCTTGAAAACATGCTGCGGCTGCGCGCCCGGTTTTTCCACGAACGCATGGGTTGGGATGTGCGAGTGGAAAACGGCATGGAGCGGGACGGCTACGACGAGCTCGATCCGCACTATCTGCTGATGAAAAGCCGCGATGGCGGCGTGCAGGGCTGTATGCGGCTGCTGCCGACGCTGGGACCGAACATGCTGCGCGACGTGTTTCCGTCGCTGCTGGCCGGCCAGCCGATTCCGGCCGACGCCCACGCCTGGGAAATCTCCCGTTTCGCGCTGAACCTGGATGGCTCCTGTCGTTACCACGCGCAGCGGCTGGAGCATATCCGCGCCGCGCTGCATCAACTGGTCGGTTTCGCTAGGGAACGCGAGATCCACCGTTATGTGATGGTCACCACCCCGACGGTGCAGCGCTTGCTCGCCCAGCTCGACATCCGGGCGCAGGCCCTGTCGGCGCCAACCCGTTTTGGCGTGGACGAGGCGCTGGTGTTGTCGGTGCCGCTGACCGCGGCCAACCGCCGCGCGGTGGCCCCGTCCGTGTTTTCGATGCCGTCGGCGCCGCCCGTCGTCATCCGGGCCTGGCAGTGAACCGGGCCTTGTTTGTCTCTTTTTCTCGCAACCGCTGTTGCTAAACCACCTGGAACCACCATGGAACAAACCTTGAGCAAACGTCCGTCCGCGAGCGCGGAAAAAACCGCAGCGGCCGACAAGACCGCGGCCAACGACAAGCAGGCGGAGCAACGCAATCCCACGACGCCACGCGAACCGGTGCCGCCGAGCAACGCCGCGCTGTCCCCGTTCACCACCGAGATGCGCAGCAACGATGGCAACGTGCTGTGGTACGACTCCAAGGTGCTGGCGGCGCTGAGCGAAGAGGGCCGCCGCGCCATCATCCAGCGTTTGGGCCAGGGCCGTTACAACGGCATCGTGCTCTACGCCGACAACCTGAAAATGCTGAGCCAGGCGGTGTCGCCGCGGCTGCAGCGCGTGCTGCACATCGAATCGGCCGAGCAGTGGGCCGAGTTGTCGACGCAGATCGCGCCGACCGCCGGCAAGGAACTGATCCAGGTGTCGGTGATTTCCAGCAGCCAGCCCTCTTTGCTGGCCGCCGCCCGCGCCGCCGGTTTCCGCACCAGCTGGCGCGCCCACGTCGATAACGCGGCGTCCTTGCACGCCTCCTTCCACGACGGCATGCACTACGATTTCCTGATGGTGTCCTTCAAGGATCCCACCAATATCCCGCTGGAACTGGTGATCGCCGAGCTGCACAAGACCAATACCGTGCTGCTCA
The DNA here is from genome assembly GCF_001043555.1 of Chromobacterium sp. LK1. Classification (NCBI taxonomy): domain Bacteria; kingdom Pseudomonadati; phylum Pseudomonadota; class Betaproteobacteria; order Neisseriales; family Chromobacteriaceae; genus Chromobacterium; species Chromobacterium sp. LK1. The sequence goes on from NZ_LDUI01000044.1 coordinate 42,726, forward strand.
AGGAAGTGAACCAGGACGTGGACGACGCGGTGATCGCGCTGGGCGTGCTGGAACTGGGCAGCGACGGCGTGCTGGTGGCCTTTACCGACATGGAGCAGTTCGACCGCTTCGCCCACAAGATGGATGCGCAGGCCACGCCGCGCATCGATATCCAGGTTGGCGTGATCGAGCGCATCACTCACCTGGGCCTGGGCTACCGCGCCTGCATCGACACCACGCATATGTTCAACCCGGACGAAGGCATTCTGGTGGGCTCCACTTCCACCGGCGGCATCCTGTGCTGTCCCGAAGTCTTCCACCTGCCTTACATGGAACTGCGTCCGTTCCGCATCAATGCCGCCTCGGTGCACAGCTATGTGTTCCAGGCCAATGACCGCACCAGCTATATCAGCGAGCTGCGCGCCGGCAGCACGCTGACCACGGTGAACGCCCGCGGCGAAACCCGCCAGATCTTCGTCGGCCGCACCAAGACCGAAATCCGCCCGCTGCTGCTGATCGAGGCCACTTTCCCGCAAAACCGCAAGGTCAACATCATCATGCAGGACGACTGGCACGTGCGCGTGTTCTCCGACGAGGCCAAGCCGCGCAACGTCACCGAGCTGAAGCCGGGCGATCGCGTGCTGGGCTTCGGCACCGAGCCGGGCCGCCACGTGGGCGTGAAGGTGGACGAACACATCATCGAACTCTGATCCGCCGCGGAAGCGCCCCCGCGGGGGCGCTTCGACGGCTCATCGCGCAATGAGGAGCATCAAGTGCATCAGATCCTGATTTCCGGCGCCACCGGCTTTGTCGGCGGCGCCCTGGCGGCCAATTTCCTGGCGCGCGGCGCCCGCGTGCTGGCCCTGTCGCGCAACGACCCCGACGGCATGCGCACCATCAACGCGGTGGTGGCAGCGGCCAAGGGCTGCGGCCTGGACATCCGCGGCGCGCTGGAAAGCCATCTGGACGTGTTCAACGTCGATTTCGCCCAGCTGGAAGAAACGCTGGACGGCGCCGCGCTGGCCGGCGTCACCGAGGTGTGGCATGTGGCGGCGGAGATGAGCTACTCGTCCCACAAGCTGTCGCAGTCCTTCGCCACCAACGTCGGCAACAGCACCCGGCTGTACGAGGCGGTGCAGCGCCACGCGCCGGCCTGTCGGCGCTTCTACTATGTATCCACCGCCTACGTGGCCGGCATGGCCGGCGGCCTGGTCAAGGAAGAGCTGCATGCGCGCAGCCACATGGCCAACACCTACCAGGTGACCAAGTGGAGCGCGGAGCAGGCGCTGCACCTGCTGTACCAGCGCCACGGCCTGCCGGTGACCCTGTTCCGCCCCAGCGTGGTGGTCGGCCATCGCCACACCGGCTGGGCCTTCCGCAACGGTTTCGGCTTCTACATGTTCCTCAACGCCATGGTGGCCATCGCTCAGGCGGGCCACAAGGAATTGGCGGTGGATCTGGCCGCCGACAGCCGTCCGGACCTGGTCTCCATCGACCAACTGGTGGCGGATGCCTGCGCGCTGACGCTGCGTCAGCAGCAAGGCCGCGACTTTGAAGTGTTCCATTGCGCCGGCGGCCGTTCCGAGCGCATGGAGGACATCGTGAGGATGTGGGGCGAAGTGGCCGGCGTGCGCGCCGCGCTGGGCGCGCCGGCTTCGGCGCTGGACCAGAAATTCGACCGCGCGGTGGAGCCCAACCGTCCGTTCGCCAACCAGGAATGGCAGTTCGACCGCAGCCGGCTGGATGTCGCCGCCAACCGCGCGCAAACGCCGGCGCCCTTGTCGCTGGACGAGCTGCGCATGCTGTGCGCCTGGTATGCCGACGACGCTGCGGCCGAGCAGGCCGTCGCGGCCGAAGCCAACTGAGGAGGCTGCCGTGACCTCTCAGACCGCCACGCTGCCCGTCCGCTCGAACGTCGCGGAGGTCCGGCCGCTCGACGCCTTGTCGGAAGCGTTCGTCCACCTGGGCGAACTGGCCAACGTCAACACCAACCAGATCATCATCGTCGATGGCCGGCTGGACGCCGCCATGCTGGAGCAAAGCGCGCGCCTGGCGCTGGCCGGAGTGCCGCTGCTGCGCGCCCGGCCGTTGCCGGGCCGCCCCGGCCTTCAGTCCGACGCCTTCAGCGGCGCGCGCAGCCTGGTGCGCCATCGCGAACACGCCGGCGCCTGCGATTTCGGCGATACCGAGTTTCGCCGTCTGCTGATGGACTTCAGCCACGATAATCGGCTGGACTGGCGCGAGCGCGCTCCGGTGCAGCTATTGCTGATCACCGCCGCCGACGGCGCCAGCAGCTGCGTCTATCTGTGCACCCATCACGGCGTGGCGGACGCGCGCAGCGACAGCTTGCTGTTCCGCCTGATCATCGACCATTACGCCCATCTGAGCGGCGCGGCGGCCACGCCGCCGTCGTCGGAGCCGCTGCCCTTCGACACCCTGGCCGAAATCCGGCCGGACTGGTATCGGCCGCTGACGCGGACCCTGCGCTGGCTGCGCGGTTTCCGCAGCGTGGCGGCCGACCTGGTGCAGCGCGACATCGGCCTGCGCGTGCCGCTGAGCGGCTCGCGCTGGGAAGGGCGCTCCGCTCATCCGCGCATCGGCGAGCTGGATTTTTTCCACAGCGTGCTGCCGGAGGCCCTGGCCGAGCGACTGATCCGCGTGGCGCGCGCCACCGGCGTCACCGTCAATACCCTGCTGTGCGCGGGGCTGGCGCGGCACCTGGAGCGAGCCAGCGAACGCGGCGACGGCATGTTGCGCATCACGTGCGCGGTCAGCCTGCGCCGGCTGATAGACCCGCGCTACGACCGCAGCTTCCGCAACTACCTGGTGCCGAGCAAGATCCGCGTCCGCCTGGGACTGGGCGCGCGCGGACTGATCCGCTCGGTGCACCAGGCCATAGGCGCGGCGCGCAGCGACCGGCAACTGAGCACCGAACTGGGCCGGCTGGAATCGCTGTTGCTGGCGCTGCGCCGCAGGCCGCTGCACGGCGTCGCCCGCGCGCTGATCGACGGCTGCCAGGGCACCAACGCCTGCTATTCCAATCCGGGCCGCATCGAGGAGGACTTCTCCAGTTTCGGTTCGGAGCGGCACCGCACCCGGCAATTCATCGGTTTCGGCTGCCTGGTGCCGCCGTACGACTTCATTCTTTACACCCCCACCGTCAACGGCCGGATGCAGCTGGACGTGGTGTATCGCCGCGCCGCCTTCAGCGCCGTTCGCCAGCAGTTCGTCGGCCCCTTGCTGAGCGAGCTGCAGCGTTTGCTGGACGAACTCGAGACCCCCTGAACCAGGACGGACGCCGCCATGAGCTATTTATTCGCCGCCATCGCGCTCGCCGCGCTCGGCTATCTGATCTTCGCCTTCATCCATCTGGGCTTTCCCGGCCGGCTGGCGCTGCTGGCGCGCTGGGACGATCGCATCGACACCGTGCTGGAGGCCGCCGCGCGCCGCCACGGCGCGCGCGAGCTGATCGAACTGGCGCAGCCGTTGAGCTGGCATGAACGCCGCGTCTGGAACGCCGGCCAACTGCTGGAGGTTGTCAATGCGCTGGCCGCTTGCTGGCACAGCCTGGGCGTGGTGCCGGGCGACCGGGTGGCCATCTACAAGGCCAACGATTTCGATTACTTCCTGTTCTCCGCCGCCGCCATCCGCCTGGGCGCGATCGCGGTGCCGATGAACGCCAATGTGGCGCCGGATGTCGCCGGCCGCTATTTCGAGCGCGTCGGCGCCAGCCTGCTGCTGAGCGATGGCGTCAACTGGGCGCGGCTGCGGCCGTTCGCGCCGGACTGTCTGCGCCAGATAGTGCTGGCGGACAGCCCGGCCTTGCTGGCCGGCGAGCGCACCCATGGACTGACGGCGCTGCTGCGCCAGGATCTGCGCGCGGCGCCGCGGCTGGAGCGCGGCCCGGCCGATCCGCTCTACATCGTGCATACCTCCGGCACCACCGGCGTGCCCAAGGGCGTGATTCTCAAGAGTGAGGGCGTGGCTCAGTCGCTGCGCTCCATCGTGCTGTTCAACCTGGTGTCGCCGCGCGACCTGGCCAGCTTCGCGCTGCCGCTCAACCATCAGGTGTCCCAGCTTTATCTGCACGGCTCGCTGCTGATGGGGGTGCGCTGCATCATCAACGGCGATTTGAGCGCGTCGGGCCTGCTGCGCCAGTTGGAGCAGCGCCGTCCCACGGTGTTCTTCGGCTTCCCCATCACCTATACCCGGCTGCTGGCCGCCGGCGCGGCGGCGCGGCCGCTGGACAGCGTGCGGGTCTGGGGCACCACCGCCGACGCCAGCCACGAAGTACAGCAGCGCGCCTTCCTGCCCAAGGGCTCCTTCTTCCGGCGCCTGGGCCTGCCGGTCAGCGGCTCGCTGTTCATCGACGGCCTGGGCTCCAGCGAGGTGGGCATCGCCGCCTTGCTGCGCATCGCCACGCCGTGGACCCGTCGTTTCGACCGCCGCGTCGGGCGCAAGACTCCGCTCGGACCGCTGATCAAGGTGGCGGACAGCCAGGGCCATCCGGTGGTCAAGGGCCGTCCCGGCCTGCTGATGATCAAGGGCAAGAGCATGTTCGGCGGCTACTGGAACGCGCATGACGTGCTGTACGCGGCTTCCCGCGATGGCTGGTGGTTCACCGGCGACGTGGTGCGCGAGGCCGCCGACGGCGAAATGATCCACCTGGACCGCGAGGTGGACGTGATCCACACCTCGAGCGGGGCGGTGTACACCCTGCCGCTGGAAGAGGTGCTGCTCAAGCGCGAGGGCGTGCTGGACGTCTCGGTGTTCGGCGTGCGGCCGGAGCCGGACGCGCCGGAACGGCCGGCGGCGGTGGTGGCCCTGTGCGAGGGCGCCGCGCCGGTGGCGGCGGACGCCCTGCTGCGGGAGCTGAACCGCCAGCTGGAGCCGGAGCAGCAACTGGCCCATCTGTGGATCCTGCCGTGGGAGGACTTCCCCATCGGCGCCACCGGCAAAACCCTGAAACGCCGTCTGCGCGAGCGCTACAACGCGCAACTGCAGGCTTCCACCACCGCTACCGCGAGTCATGCATGCGCAGCCGTTCCCGTTACCGAATTGCGGCCGTCCTGAGCGGCGCGCTGCTGGCGTTGAGCGCCGGCGCGAGCCGGGCCGACGACGCCGTCGAGGCGGCCGGCGGCCTGCGGCTGGAGCATGACGCGCTGTTGCAGCTGATCCACGAGAGCGGCCGGCTGTATCCGGCGCTGGGCGGCGGGACCAGCCGGCGCGACGGCGCCGAGCTGAGGCTGGACTTGCGCCTGAAATGCGAGGGCGGCGCCTGCGACGGCAGCCGCGCGGTGCTGAAGCCGCGCTTCTGGCTGGGCGATGAATCCAAGCCGGACGCGCTGCCGTCGCAGTTGCCGGAACCGCTGATGGAGGGCTACGCCATCGTGCCGGTGGGTCGTGGCGAGATCGGCGCCGGCAAGCGGCTGATGGGTTGGGGGCCGTCGATGCTGTACAGCCCCACCAACCGGTTGTTTCCGGACAACGGCGCGGTGACGCCGCGGCGTGAAATCGCCGGCAAGCCGATGGCCTTCGCCAGCCTGCCGCTATCCGAGCGTGGCCGGCTCAATCTGTTGGCGGCCAATCCCAATCTGGACCCGGTGCCGGGCGTTCGCGCCAGCGACGGCCTGTTCATGCTGGCGCGCGGCGAATGGAACTGGACCGATCAGCCGGCGGCCACCGCGGGCGCGGTGCTCGCCGGCGGCGGCGGCTTCCAGCCGTATGTCGGCGGCTATGCGCAGTACGGCCTGGACGATGCCTGGACCCTGAGCGGCGAGTTCGCCGCCTCGCGCGGTTACGCGCGCCGCGACGCGACCGGGCCGTGGCTGGCCCAGGACGACGCGCGCTGGCGTTGGGACGGCACGCTGGGCCTGCGCTACGGCCTGGCCTCCGGCGCCGAGATCGGCCTGGAGCTGATTTACAACGGCTACGCGATGACGCCGGAGGAGTGGGCCAATCCGCTGCGGGCCGCCGCGCCGTCCAGCGGCAGCAAGCCCTCGCACAACCGGCCGCTGCATCCGTTCGCGCAGCAGCGTTACGCGCTGCTGCAAACCACCTGGCCCAAGCTGTTCGGCGATCGGCGCTGGGGGCTGACCGCGCGCTGGCAACAGGGGCTGGACCGGCCCAGTTCCGACGCCTTCGTCGAACTGTCCTTCAGCCCCGGCGACGCCGCCACCGTTTACCTGGGCGTGTCCCGCAGCCGGGTGACGGACGATTTGAAGCAGACCAGGGCGTTGCCGCGCAACGCCTACCTGGCGCTGGAAATCCATTTCTAAACCTGATCAAGACCTTATCGGAGGATTGCCGTGTACCTAGTTGAATTTGCATCGGTCACCAAGCGCTACCAGCTTGGCGATGTCGAGGTGGTGGCGCTCGATGGCGTCGACTTCCATGTCCAGCCCGGCGACTTCGTCGCCATCACCGGCCCCAGCGGCAGCGGCAAGACCACCATGCTCAACCTGATCGGCTGCCTGGACTCGCCCTCAGACGGGGAGGTGAGGGTGATGGGCAAGGCGGTCAACGCCCTGGGCGAGCCGGCGCTGGACCAACTGCGCAGCCGCACCTTCGGCATGATTTTCCAGAACTTCAACCTGATCCCGGTGCTGACCGCGGAAGAAAACGTGGCGCTGCCGCTGCATCTGCACGCGTTGTCGCGGCAGGAAGCGCGTCAGCGCGTCGCCGAGGCGCTGCGCGCGGTGGGCCTGGAGCGCTTCGCCAGCTTCCGCCCGGACCAGCTTTCCGGCGGCCAGCGTCAGCGGGTGGCGGTGGCGCGCGCGCTGGTGACGCGCCCGCAGCTGATCCTGGCGGACGAACCCACCGCCAGCCTGGACACCGCCAACGCCATCGCGCTGGTGGAGTTGATGAAGCAATTGAACGCCGAGCAGGGTGTGACCTTCGTGTTCTCCACCCATGACGACCGGCTGCTGCAGCACGTCCGCCGCATCGTGGAACTGCGCGACGGCAAGCTGTCGGTGACCCGAGAGCAGCAAGCGGCCGCGCCGCGCGACGGCCTTGTTCCGCAAACCGACCGTTACGAGGTGATGTGATGTGGGGAATGGCATTTCGCAATCTGTACCGCGACCGGCGCCGCACGCTGGCCACGGTGGTGGCGGTGGGCGTCGGCCTGCTGGCCGTGCTGCTGTTTCTCGGCTACATCCGCTTCGTCGAAGGCTCGCTGGCCTCGGTGGTGATCTATCGCGACGCCAATGCGCATGTGCAGATCTACCGCAAGGACGGGCCGGAGCAACTGGCCGCGACGCCGGCGCAGTACTCGCTGGACCGCGCCGAGCAGCGGATGCTGCATAAGCAGGCGCAGGAGCTGGCGCACTTCCGCCGCGTGTCGGACCAATTGGTCGGCGTCGGCATGGTCAACGCCGGCGGCGAGAACGCGGTCTTCCTCGGCCGCGGCATCGATCCGGCCTTCGAGGCCGCGCTGCAGGCGGCCAGCCCGCTGGCCGCGCCGCCGTCGGCGCTGGGCCGCGACGGCCTGTTGCTGACCCGCCAGCTGCAGGACTTGCTGGGCGCGCCGGCCAAGGGCGGCGACTTGCAACTGTTCGGCGCCTCCTATTCCAACCGCCTCAACGCGGTGGAAGCGCCGCTGAGCGGCGAATTCTCCACCGGCATCGAGGCGATCGAGGACAAGGGCCTGAAAGCGCCGCTCAGCCTGCTGCAATCGCTGTACGACACCGACGCGGTATCGCGCGTGGTGGTGCAGCTGGACGACCGCGGCAACGCCGCCGCCTATCGCGATGCGTTGGCGGCGCGGCTGGAGAGCCTGGCGCCGGGCCGCTACGAGGTGACCACCTGGAATCACCCGCAGATCGGCCAGCTCTACGTCAGCTTCATGGGCTTCTTCAACATGGTGTTCGCCTTCACCGGCACCGTGGTGTTCGTGATCGCCCTCACCACCATCCAGCACACGGTGGCCATGAACGTGGCCGACCGCACTCGCGAAATCGGCATGCTGCGCGCCATGGGCTTCAGCCGCGGCAAGATCGCCGGCCTGTTCGTGCGGGAAAGCGTGCTGACCACACTGATAGCGGCCTGCGTGGCCCTGGGACTCGCCTATATGACCATTTACGCCATCCTCTCCGCCAATCTGCAAACCCAGCTGCCGCGCATCGCCGAACCGGTGAAGCTGGCGCTGGACCTGCCGCTGGGCTGGGCGCTCGCCGCCAGCGCCGTGGCGGCGCTGGGCATCGCGCTGGGCGCGGCCATCACCGCGCGCAAACGCATAGGCGGCGAAGTGCGGGCCAAGGGCAAATCGGTGCCGCTGACCCGGCTGCTGGCCACCACCTCCTGCCTGATGCTGGCCACCATGCTCACCGTCAGCCTGGCTCACGCCGAAGACGTGCCCAGCGAGGCGACCATGCGCGATTGGCTGCGCAAGGCCGATCTGGCCCGCGGCGGCTGGGGCGCCTACAAATGGTCGCTGAGCATACACACCGAAGACCCGGCCGGCGCCACCACCACCACCTATGACATCGCGGTGCGCGACGGCAAGGCGCTGGCGCGCACGGTGGAGCCCAAGCGCTACCAGGGCGAGAAGATCCTGATCGCCTCGCGGGCGATGTGGTACGCCAAGCCCGGCTTGCGCAAGCCGGTCAGCATCAGCCCGCAGCAGCGGCTGGTGGGCGAGGCCGCCAACGGCGACATCGCCGCCACCCAGTACGCCCGCGACTACACCCCGGCCTATGTCGGCAGCGCCCAGGTCAACGGCGTGGACTGCCACAAGCTCAAGCTCGTCGCCGCCACGCCGGGGGCCACCTACGAAAGCATCGTCTACTACCTGGACAAGCGCAGCCTGATGGGCGTGAAGGCGGATTTTCTGACCGCCGGCGGCGCGGTGTTCAAGAGCGCCTCCTTCGAGTACGGCAACAAGGTCAGGGTCAACGGCCGCGAGCAGCCCTTCGTGTCCAGCATGAAGATCGTCAACGCCAACTTCCCGGACCGCTACAGCCGCCTGCAATACGGCCAGGTGGCGCCCAGCAATCCGCCGGACAGCCTGTTCGCGCTGGATACGCTGATGACCATGTGAGAGAGGCCGCGAGATGAACGCCAAATTGTTATTGAGCATGTCGCTGCGCAATGTGCGGCGGCAGGGACGCAAATCCGTTGGCACCCTGGTGGTGATGGCGGTGTCCATCCTGGCGCTGTGCCTGCTGGCCGGCTATATGCAGTCCAATGTGGAGCTGATCCAGAACGCCTTCATGCGCTGGGGCGCGCGTGGTCACCTGGTGATAGAGCGGCCGGCCTCGCAGCTGGCGCGCGAGGTGGAAGGCGCAGGCCAGAACCCGATCGGCGCCGCGATGCAAGCCGGCATCGACAAAGTGCTGGCCGCCGATCCGGACGTGGCCGCCCGCGCCCGCATCCTGCGCGTTTCGGGCATGGTGTCCAACGCCCGCGTCAGCACCATCTTCGCCGGCATCGGCCAGGACGTGCAGGAAGTGCGCCGCATCAAGGGCCCGGCCTATGAGTACGACGTGGTGGCCGGCACGCCGCTGTGGCAGGAAACCCGCGCCCATCCGCTGGTGTTGGGCCAGGGCCTGGCCGCCATTCTGGGCTGCGAAGTGCCCAAGGTCGGCTTTGCTCCGGCGCAGCCGGGCCAGACCCCGGCCTCGCGGCCGATGCGCTGCCCGCCAGGGCCGCTGGAACTGACCGTGTCCACCCGTGGCACCGCGCGCATCAACGCCACCCAGGCGCTGCCGACCGGCATCATGGATTGGGGCATCAAGGAAATCAACGACCGCCTGGTGGTGATGCCGATGGCCGAGGCCCAGGCCCTGCTCAACACCCGCGAAATCAGCGAATACCACGTGCTGCTGGCCGACGGCGCGGACCTGGACGCCGCGCGCGACCGGCTGTCCGCCAAGCTCAAGACCGCCGGCCTCGACGTCACCGTGTTCCGCTGGTCCGACCGCGCGGCCTTCTATCAGCAGGTCAAGGCGGTGCTGGGCGGCTTCCTCAACTTCATCGCCATCGTCGCCGGCATCGTCGGCTTCACCAGCCTGCTCAACGCCAGTTACATGAACTTCGCCCAGCGCGCGCGCGAATTCGCCACCCTGCGCAGCCTGGGCTTCACCCGCCGCTTCGTGATGACGCTCACCGCGCTGGAAAACAGCTGGCTGGCCGCGGCCGCAGCGCTGGTCGGCATCGCCTGCGCGTTGGGCGTCACCTGGGCGGTGCGCGCGGCCAAGATCATGTGGACCCCGCCCGGCTCCAGCAACGCGGTGCCGGTGGAAGTGGCCTGGGTGGCGCCGGTTTACGCGCTGACCCTGGCGGGCGTGGTCATCCTGGCCGCGCTGGCCAGCGCGATTCCCACCCGAAAAATCCTGCGCCGGCCGATCCGTTCGGTGCTGAGCGAAGGCTGATCCCCCGTTGGACACACACAGCAACAAGGAGGCTTGAATGACTGAAATGGCACGCAAACGTCGCTGGTCCCGCTTTGTAGACCGGCAATCCGGCAAGGCGCTGATCGTTCCCATCGACCATGGCCTGACCATGGGGCCGCTGGACGGCCTGAATCGGGTGGAGGAAGTGCTGCGCTGGCTGGACCCGGAAGTGGTGACCGGCATCGTCGCCCACAAGGGTTTTGCCCAGCGGCTGGGCGGCGCGCCCGGCTGCGGCCTGATGATTCACCTGAACGGCTCGCTCAATATCGGCGCCACCCCGGACCTCAAGCAGATGGTCACCAGCGTGGAAGCGGCGGTGCGCCTGGGCGCGGACGCGGTGTCGATCCAGACCAATTTCTGCGCCGACACCGCCGGCCACAACCTGCAATTGATCGGTCAGGTGGTGGATCAGGCCCATGCCTACGGGCTGCCGGTGCTGAACATGCTGTATGACAAGGGCCCGCTGGCGGGCAAGGACCTGAGCCATCTGCGCCACTTCATGCGCGCGGCGGTGGAACTGGGCGTGGACGCGTTGAAAGTGGCGGCGCCGGAGGACCTGAACGCCATCCCGGAATTGGTGGACGGCATCCAGGAGCACACCCCGGTGTTGTTCGCCGGCGGCGCGCTGGCCGATGAACTGGCCCTGCTGGAGCTGGCCGCGGCGGTGGTCCGCCATGGCACCGGCGGTATCTGCGTGGGCCGCAATGTGTTCCAGCGCCCCAATCCGCTATCGACGATGACCCGGCTGCGCGACTTGTTCCGCAGCGGCGTGCCGGCGCTGGACTACCGCCGCCTGGCGCAGCCGGTGGCCGAGGCGCTGGAAAACTGAGCGCGAGCCGCCGCCGGCGGCCCGCATTTTCAAATTTGTGAGGTTCAAGACATGTCTGAGGTTCAAAACGCATCTATAGATTCCAGCCCCGGCTGCGTCGACCTGATGGTGGACCGCCATGTGCGCGCCGGGCGCGGCGATTGCGTCGCCCTGATCGAACGCGGCGCCGAGGGCCGCCGCGTCCTCAGTTATCGCCAATTGCAGGCCTTGAGCCTGACGGCCGCGCGCGAGTTGGACATCCTGCTCGCCGGCCGCCGCCCGGGCCAGCGCGTGGCGCTGGTGGGTTCGGCGACGCTGGAAACGGTGATCTACTGGCTGGCGGCGATGCGTTCGCAGCGGCTCGCCTTCATGGTGCACCCGGATTTGCCGGCCGAACATTACGAAGGCCTGTGGCAAAGCTATGACCCTGACCTGATCCTGGCCGACCGCACCGCGCGCCAGCCGCGCGCCGAGGCGATGACCGACCTGGCGACGCTGGCGGCGCGCAAGAGCGCGCCGGCGGCGACGCACGCGGTGGGGGACATCGAGGCCAGCTTTGATCTGAGCCCGGCGCTGGTGCTCGCCACCTCCGGCTCCACCGGCCGGCCCAAGCTATGCGCGCACTCCCATCGCTCGTTCTGGGAGTTCGAGCGCACCGTGACCCGGCCGATGTGGGGGCTGTGCGCCGAGGACAAGGTGCTGGCCAGCACCGGGCCGTTCTTCTCTTTCGGCCTGCAAGGCCTGCACGCGCCGCTCAGCGTCGGCGCCTGCGCGGTGCTGCTGCCGGAATGGGGGCGCCACGCCGATTTTCTCGACGCCATCGAGGCCGAGGCCGTCACCGCCTTCCTGGCGGTGCCCACCCTGTACCACCTGCTGATGGCGCGGGCGGAACGCGCTTACGACTTCAGCGCGCTGCGGCTGTCCTTCTCCGCCGGCGAACGCCTGCCGCCGGCGATCCGCCAGCGTTGGGAAGCCTGGACCGGCTCGCGGATGCTGGACTCCATCGGCACCACCGAAACCTTCGCGCCCTATCTGTCCGAAACCGCCGACGGCGGTGCCGGCCTGCGCCGCGTAGAGGGCTTCCGCTACCTGGAAACGCCGCACGCCGGGGACGCCGACGCGCCATCCGACGCCTTCACCCTGGACCTGTCCGGCGGCTGTCTGATGCTCGGCTATTTGCGTCCCGGCGAAGCCGGCGCCATCGAGGCGGCGCCGGCCAGCTTTCCCACCCGGGATCTGTTCGTGCGCGCCGGCGAAGGCCTGAGCTTTGTCTCGCGCGACAGCGAACGCATCAAGGTGGCCGGCTATTGGGTCAGCCCGCAGGAGCTGGAAGCCTTCCTGCTGGACGACAAGCGGGTGCTGAAGGCGGCGGCGCTGCCGGTGGTCACCGCCGAAGGGCTGACCCGGCTGCGCGCTTACGTGGTGGCCACCGCCAGCGGCTACGTCGGCGCGGCCCTGGTGGAAGACTTGATGAAGCGCGCCCAAAGCGAACTGCGGCCCAAGGCGTTGCGGCCGGACCGCATCGAGCTGGTGGCCGACATCGCCACCACGCCCAGCGGCAAGCTCAAGCGCCAGGAGCTGCAAGGCCTGGTCAGCCATCCGGCGGCCACCGCGGGCGCGGTGCTGGCCGGGTGAGTCAGACGGGGATCAGGCCTTGGGCCAAGGCCCTGGCCACCGCCTGGCGGCGGTTGGACACCTTCAACTTGTTGATGATGTTGCGGATATGAAAATTCACCGTGGACTCGGAGCAGCGCAGGATGCGCGAGGTTTCCCAAGAGGTTTTGCCGGCGGCGGCCCAGCGCAGGCACTCGTGCTCGCGCTGGGTCAGGCTGACCGACGCGGCCAGGCAGGCCTCTTCGATGCGGCAAATGGCCTCGTAAGCGTAGGTGCACAACAAATGCACCGTCGGCGTCAGCATTTGCAGCCATTGGTCGGTGCGCGCGTCGGCGCGGGCGTCGCAGGCCACGGTCATCATCATCGGCTGGCTGCGGCCGACGCCGCGCAAAGAGGTGGCGACGCCGGCGGAAACGCCGTAGGCCGACGCTTCTTCGAACAGATGTTGGGCGGTTTCGTCCTCAAAGCGGTTGCGGTGCCAGATCAACGGCACCGCCGACTGCCGGCAATGGCGCACCACCGGGTCGCGGCCCATCCATTCCAGCCGCGAGTAACGCTCCATCCAGGCCGCCGGGTAATTGGTTTCCACCCGGGGCGCGGGCGTGTCGCCGTTCACGGATTCAATGCCGATCAGGAAGAAATCCAAGCCGATGTTGGAGACCAGCTGTTGGCAGTGCTGTTTGACCTGCTCAATCGTCGCCGCCGACAGCAGGTCGGGCAAAGCGCGGATGACATGCTCTTGCGGATGCATCTGACTTTCTCTGACTTTCAACTGTGGGTCTAACAGCAAATAAGTAATAAGCGCGTGATTTGTCTTGCTGGAAAAAGTCTGACAGGCGCGCCAAAAAATGACAAATGGAAAGTTCTATCAAATTGAAATTTCATGACAATTGGTTCGTGGTTGATATGAACTCATTTGCGCTTGTCAATGTAGCGATAGTTTTAGAAGGAAAAGACAGATGGCCGGTGTTTGTCGTTTTTACTGACAATTACTGACATTTAACTTCTTTATGGTACGGCAACGTGCCGATCTTGGCACCCGGCCCGCGCCGGGCGGCTCGCCGCCGCCAGCCGCAAGGCTGTGCCATTGCCGCAACGCATTAATCGCCGGTCCGACAGGGCCTTCTCAATCTTGGTGTTGGAGCAAACTCATGGACATGCAAATGGCGCTCTTGGAATCGACCAAAGAGCAATTGATCGAACGCATCCGTTCCCATTCCTTCCTGACGCGCTGTCGCGCCGGCGAAGTCTCGCTCGACGAGCTGAAGATCTTCCTGGTGCAGCAAGGCTTGTACAGCGCCTACTTCACACGCTACCTGTGCGCGATGATGGCCAATCTGCCCAGCAACGAGGAAGTGCTGGAACTGGCGGAAAACCTGTTCGAGGAATTGGGCCTGGCGCCGAACAGCCCGCGTCCGCATCATCTGATCTATCGCGAAATGCTGGAGCACTACTCGGTGTCGCTGGACGGCGCGCAGCCGCTGGCCGGCACGCGCCGCTTGATCGACAGCATGTTCCAGCATTGCCGCCACCTGAACCCGGCCGCTGGGCTGGGCGCCTTGTGTCTGGGAGCGGAAGGGCTGGTGCCGCCGATGTACAGCGACATCATCCTCGGCTTCGAGGCGCTGGGCGCGGCGCGGCGCGACATCGAGTTCTTCCACATCCATGTGGAATGCGACGACGGTCACGCCGAAACCATACGCGACATCATGCTGGACATCGCCAGCTCGGCGCCGGAGCAGATCGACCTGATGTTGCAGGCGGGGCATCGCCTGGTGGACGCGCGCTTGGAGTTCTTCAGCTCCATCGAGGCCGCGTACCAGGAGGCATCGCGCGCCCAGCCCGCCATCGCATGAGCGCGGCCCTCCCGTGCCGGGAGGCGTTCCGCGTCCTTCGGGCCGGCCCCGCGCGAAGCGGCCGGCTCTTTTCAAGAAAGGAGACGCCATGACCGATACCATGGCAATGGACAAGCAGAGCTTGATCGAACGGGCGAAGACGCAGATGCAGCAGCATCTGGGCGCGCCGGACTGGTCGCTGCGCGAAAAAGTGGCGCTGACCTGTCGCATCTTGTTCGCGCAGGGCCATGATTCCGGCCTGGCCGGCCAGATCACCGCGCGCGCGGAACGGCCGGGCGAATACTATACCCAGCGGCTGGGCCTGGGTTTTGATGAAACCACCGTCGGCAACCTGCTGCGGGTCAACGCCGACCTGGACGTGCTGGAAGGCGACGGCATGGCCAATCCGGCCAACCGCTTCCATAGCTGGATCTACCGGGCGCGGCCGGATGTGCGCTGCATCATCCATACCCACCCGGTTCATGTCTCGGCGCTGTCCATGCTGGGGCGCCCGTTGAAGATCGCCCACATGGACGCCTGCATGCTGTACGAAGACGTGGCCTTCCTGCCGCAGTGGCCCGGCGTGCCGGTGGGCAATAGCGAGGGCGAGATCATCAGCGGCGTGCTGGGGGACAAGCGCGCGGCGCTGCTGGCCCACCACGGCCTGGTGGTGGCCTGCCGATCGGTGGAAGAAGCCTGCATGATGGCGATCCAGTGCGAGCGCGCTGCCCGGCTGCAATTGCTGGCGGAAGCGGCGGGGGAGATTCGCGAAGTGGAGCCGGCGCTGGCGCGGGAAGCGCATGACTGGATCCTGCAGGACAAGCGTTCCCAGGCAGGCTTCGCCTACTACGCGCGCCGCGCGCTGCGCGCGGTGGAGGCCGGGGCCGAGCATCCGCTGGCGACAGCGGCCACGGCATGAGCGGCGACGCCATCCTGCTTTCAGGCAGTACCGTGAGCTTGATCCCCGGTATTAAGCTGCGAAACTGGCCGGCGCTGCGCCTGCGCTGGCCGGCTCATGTCTTTCGCCGAGAAGGGATTGTATGTTGCACAAGCTACACCGTCTGTCCGCCTGTCTGATCAGCCTTTACATCTTGTTCCACCTGCTCAACCACCTGAGCGCGCTGGCCGGCATCCAGGCCCATATCGACTATATGCGCAGCTACCGCCTGCTGTACCGCTTCCCGCCGGTGGAAACATTGCTGCTGGCCTGTGTGCTGTTCCAGGCGGGCTCCGGCCTGTATTTCGTGTGGGCGCGGCGCGGCCAGCGGCAGGGTTTTTTCGATCACGCCCAAGCCTGGTCCGGCCTGTACCTGGCGTTCTTCCTGCTGTTCCACCTCAGCGCGGTGCTGTACGGCCGCTGGGTGCAAGGGGTGGACACCAATTTCTATTTCGCCGCCGCCGGCCTGCATCTGGGCCATTACTTCTTGTTCTTCATGCCCTATTACTTTCTGTCCATCGTCGCCTACTTCACCCATATCGGCTGCGCGTTGCGCTGGCTGTTGCAAGCGCGGCTGGGGCCGCGCGGCGGCGACCGGCTGGCCGGCGGGATGATGGCGGCCGGCGCGCTGCTGTCCGGCGTGGTGATCGCCACCTTCAGCGGCGCCTGGTATCCGGTGGCCATTCCGGCCGCCTATCAATTCAGCGGGCTGGTGCGATGAGGCCGCCGACGCTGGCGCAAAGGCTGGAACGGGCGCTGGCGCGCCGCGCGCTGCGCCTGCCCAAGCCCTTGCTCAAGGCGCTGGCCGGTTCGCCGCGCCGTCTGGACGGCCTGACGCTGAACCCGCAACTGCAATTGCTGCTGCGGCTGCGATGGCTGGGCCGCAAGCGCGGCTGGCATCGTCTCGGCGTGGCCGCCGCGCGGCGGGAGCTGGATTGGGAGGGCGGCCTGCTGGCGCAGCGGGCGCCGCAGCGCGTGCTGGTCGAGGACGCGACGCTGACCGGGGCCGCCGGCGCGATCCGCGTGCGCCGCTACCGGCCCGAGGGGCTGGCATTGCCGCTGCCAACCCTGGTGTTCTATCACGGCGGCGGCTTCGTGGTCGGCTCGATCGAATCGCATGACCTGCCTTGCCGCGCGCTGGCCGCCGACGCGCGCTGCCAGGTGATCTCGGTGGATTACCGGCTGGCGCCGGAACATCCCTTTCCCGCCGGCGTGACGGACGCCATCCACGCTTTTCGCGCGTTGGCGGCGGACTGCGCCGCCTGGGGCATGGACCCGGAGCGGCTGGCGGTGGGCGGCGACAGCGCCGGCGGCAACCTCGCCGCCGTGGTCGCGCTGGCCACGCGCCAAGACGCGACGCGGCCGCGCCTGCAACTGCTGTGGTATCCGGTGGTGGACAATAGCGCCGGCTTTCCCTCCATCCAGCGCTTTGGCGATGGCTTCTACCTGGAGCGGGCCACCATGACCTGGTGCGTGCGCCACTATACCGGCGGCGGCCAGCTGCGCCATCCACGGGTATCGCCGCTGTTCGACGAGCTGGACGGCGCGCCGCCGGCCTATATTCAAACAGCGGGTTTCGATCCGCTGCGCGACGAGGGCGAGGCCTACGCCGCCAAGCTGGCGGCCGCCGGCGTGCCGGTCCGCTGCGAGCGGCAAGCGGGGCTGATCCACGGCTTTCTCAATATGGCCGGCGACATCGACGAAGCCGCCGCCGCCTTCGCCGCCGCGGTGGCCGCGCTGCGCCGGGCCTGGCGAGTCGAGGCGGAACCGGCGCTGGCACCCGAGCCGGCGACATAAGCGGCGGCGCGCGTCGACTAATCCTGCAAGAACCTGTTTACGATCTGCTGCGCGTCAGCGATACGGCGTTGAAAACAAGCTCAAAATGCTCATGTACCACGAGTACATTCCGCTTTTTCGCTCGTTTCCGCCTTGTCTCGCCCTAGCTCGCGAGATCGTAAACAGGCTCTAAGAGCCCGCTCAAGGCCCGCGCGCATTGCGGCGGCGGGGAATCGGGCGGCGTCCAGAGGAGGCGAAGATGCGCAAGGTGGGGAGATGGATCGTGCTGTGCTGGGCGCTGGCCGCCGCCGCCGAGGTGCCGGGCTGGGCCAGCTACCAACGCGGGGATTTCGCCGCCGCGCGCCGGCAGTTCGAACAAGCGGCTGAGGCCGGCGACCGGGTGGCGGCCTTCGATCTGGCGATGATGGACTGGCGCGGGGAGGGCGCGACGGCGGACCGGGCGCGGGCCCTGCGCTGGCTGCGCCGCGCCGCGGAACTGCGGCTGCCGCAGGCCCAGCATGCGTTGGGCGTGCTGTACGAAACCGGCCAGGGCGTGGACAAATCGCTGACCGAGGCGACGCGCTGGTTCCGCCAGGCGGCGGATCAGGGTTATCTGCCGGCGGAGCTGGACCTGGGCACCCAGTATTTTCTTGGCCGCGGCGCGGCCAAGGATTACCGGCTGGCGGCGTTCTGGTACGAAAAAGCCGCGCAGCAGGGCGATGTCGGCGCGCAGTATTTGATCGCCAGCATGTACGAGCATGGCGACGGCGTGGAACGGGACCTGCCGGCGGCGATACGCTGGTACGCCAAGGCGGCGGCGCAGGGCGATGTCGGCGCCAGGCTCAAGGCGCTGGATCTGGCCAAGCGGGCCAGATGAGATCGGGCGTTCAGGCGCGGGCCGGGCCGCGGCGCATTTCGGCCAGACACTGGCAGGCGGCTTGCCAATCCTGCACGCCGCGCAGGCCGCGCACGATGATGCCGGCCAGGGTGTCGTTGCAGGCGTCCGGGCCAAACTGCATCAGCATCTCGTGCAAGGCGAAGTGCAGCGAAGCGTTGTGCTGTAGCAACAGCCCCACCTGCTCGTGAACGAAGCCGTCCACGGTGGCCTGGCCGTTACGGTCCACGTGCACATGGTGGCGCGGGCAGAAGCCGGAGCGGATCAGCGCCTGGTCGGCGCGCACATCGTCGAGAAAGGTTTGCGCGCTGTGATGCAGAAAGCCGCAAGCCATGATCAGGCTGGCGACGGAATAGGGCTTGGTGGTGGTGGAGTCGGCGACTAGGGCGTTGTCCGGCAAGGTGGCAAGCATAATGTTCTCCTGTTGTTGTATTTAAACCGCTCCATATGGCATAAATCGTCGGTTTTTTTATATTTTCCGCGCTTTTGTAGCATTCATGCGAATGTATTGGCAAGTCAGTCGAAAGGACGGTTGCCAGGCGCGGCCGCCAGGGTTTGTCTTGGTGCGACAGCCATTTAGAATGAACGTTTTATTCACGCTTTGTTCCCATCCGCATGCATATCGTTTACCTGCACGGCTTCAACTCCGGTCCGCAATCGCTGAAGGCGAATGAAACCGCCGCCTACCTGCAACAACACGCGCCCGATGTGACGCTGCATTGCCCACAGCTGTCGCCGCATCCGGCCGAGGCGATCGAGCAGGCGTCCGCGCTGGTGGCATCCCTGCCCGCCGACACCTTGCTGATCGGCAGCTCGCTGGGCGGCTATTACGCCACCTTCCTGGCCGAGCGCCATCAACGCCCGGCGGCGCTGATCAATCCGGCGGTGCGGCCTTACGACGACCTGGCGCGCTTCATCGGCGAACAAACCAATCCCTACACCGGCGTGGTCTACACCCTGAGCGACGCCGACATGCAGGCCTTGCTGGCGCAGCGCGTGGCGCAGCCGTCGCCGCGCCGCTACTGGCTGCTGCTGGGCAGCCGCGACGAAGTGCTGGACTGGCACGAGGCCGCCGCCCGCTATCTGGATTGCCGCCAGACCGTGTTCAACGGCGACGACCACCGGCTGGAGGCCTGGCCGCGCATGCTGCCGGACGTGGTGGCCTGGGGACGCCAGCAATTGGCCTGAGAACCCGTTTACGATCTGCTGCGCGTCGGCGGGATGGATAGAAATGGGCGTTGAAACCAAGCTCAGTGCTCATGTACCACGAGTACATTCCGTTTTTTCGCTCGTTTTCGTCTGGTCTCACCTTAGCTTGCGAGATCGTAAACAGGTTCTGAGAGCCGGCGCGGCGGGCATGAACAGGTTCTGATATCCGGAACAGTCTTTTCAGCGAAGCGGCTTGTTGCGCGCGGGGCGCTTGCCGCACACTGCTCATTTCTCCCGCGAGGACGCAGTCATGACTCAAGCCATCGTTTTCTCCCAGACCGGCGGCCCGGAAGTGCTGGGCCTGCAAAGCCAGACCCTGGGCGCGCCGGGGCCTGGCCAGGTGCGAGTGCGCCACACCGCCATCGGCATCAACTTCATCGATACCTACCAGCGCAGCGGCCTGTACTCGCTGCCCTTGCCGTCCGGCCTGGGTCAGGAAGCGGCCGGGGTGGTGGAAGCGCTGGGGCCTGAGGTGAGCGGCCTCGCGGTCGGCGACCGCGTCGCTTACGCCGGCGGCCCGCTGGGCGCATACAGCACCGAGCGGCTGCTGCCGGCGGCGGTGCTGGTGAAGATTCCGGACGGCATCAGCGACGAATCCGCCGCCTGCATGATGTTGCAGGGCATGACCGTGGAGTACCTGGTGCAGCGCACTTATCCGGTGCGGCCGGGCCAGACCGTGCTGTGGCACGCCGCCGCCGGCGGCGTCGGCCAGATCGCGGTGCAGTGGCTGACCGCGCTGGGCGCGACGGTGATTGGCACCGTGGGTTCCGACGCCAAGGCCGACATCGTGCGCGGCCTGGGCTGCCAGCATGTGATCAATTACAGCAGCGAGGACGTGGTGGCGCGGGTGCGCGAGATCACCGGCGGCCAGGGCGTGCCGGTGGTGTACGACTCGGTGGGCAAGGACACCTTCCAGATCTCGCTGGCCTGCCTGAGCCCGCGCGGCATGCTGGTCAGCTTCGGCAACGCCTCCGGCGCGGTGCCGCCGTTCGCGCCCTTGGAACTGACCAGCCGCGGCTCGCTGTTCTTCACCCGGCCCAAGCTGGCCGATTACGTGGCGACGCGGGCGGAGCTGGAAGCCTCGGCCCAGGCCTTGTTCGAACGCGTGGCGGACGGCCGGGTCAAGGTGGCGCCGTCGCACCGCTACCCCTTGGCCGAGGCGGCGCAGGCGCACCGCGATCTGGAAGGGCGCAAGACCAGCGGCTCCATCATCCTGCTGCCTTGAGCCGGCGGCGCGGGTCTTATTCCTGGTGCCAGGGCTGGCGCTGGTGTCGTTCCAGCCAGGCCAGCGCCTGGCCGTCGCTGTCGACATGGCCCAGATAGCCGGCCAGGCTGATGCCGGGCGGGCAGCTCAAATCCGTGTCGCGCCAGCCTTGCAGCCGGTCCACGCGGAAACTGCGGTAGTCCTGGCGCAGCCCGCACCAGGCGGCCAGCAGCCAGCGGTCGCCCCAGAAAAACAGCGCCAGCGGCAGCAAGGCGCGCTGGCTGTCGCGGCCGCTTTCATCGCGGTAATCCACCCATAGCGGCTGGCGGGAGACAATGGCGTCGCGCAGCGGCGCCAAGCGCTCGCGCGGATAATTGCCGGCCGCCGGCGCGTACAGCGGCTCCGGCGGCAGGCCGGAGGAACCCAGCACCGCGTGGATGCGGCCCAGCGCCGATTGCGCCGCCGCCGCGGTGTCGCGGTCGGCCCAGGCCGCCAGCATGCGCGCGCCCACCTCCAGCGCCGCCAGCTCGCGCGCGGAAAACGCCACCGCCGGCGGCGTGAAGCCGGCTTCCAGCCAATAGCCCTCGCCGGCCTCGCCGTTGACCGGCGCGCCGCTGGCCATCAGGTCGGCCATGTCGCGATAGACCGTGCGCGGCGTCACCTCCAGCCAGTCGGCCAACTGCCGGGCGGTGGTGCGGCGACGGCCGCGCAACAGCAAGAGGATTTGAACCAGTCGGTCGGCTCGGCGCATTCAATCGGGTTCCCGCAGCAAGGATGGCGGCAGTGTCGCCTGCATTGCGCGCGCGATCAACAGGAAATCGGCGCGGCCGATTTCCAGGTGGCCGAAGCGGAAGGCGTAGCCCCAGCGCGCCGGGTCGGCGATGAAGGACAGCTGGCCGAGCAGCGGCCGGATCGCGGCGTCCTCGGCCGGCCAGAACGCGATATCGCGGCGGTAGGGCTCGAAATCGGCGCTGACCCGGAACGGATAGACCCGCGCGTCCGCCACCAGGCCGACGGCGGTGAAGCGCTGGCAGGGCTCGCGTCCTTCCAGGCTCAGCACCGGCGAGTAATAAATCAGCCCATCGCCGGCCGCCATCCGTCGGAGCGGCGCCGCCTTGCCGTGGCAGAGCTGGGCGAAGCCGCCGGCCAGCCCGCGCCGCACATGGTCGCGGCTGGCCACGCCTATCCAGTAGCGTCGGCTCATGCCGCGCTGTGCAGGCCGATCAGATTGCCGTCCAGGTCGGAAAACAGCGCGATCTGGCCCCAGGTTTCCGGCAGCGCGGTCTTGGGCTGCACCACGATGCCGCCGGCGGTCTTGACCCGCTCCAGGGTGGCGTCGAGATCGGCGCCGCCATCCAGGTAGATGCGCACGCCGTCGACATGGGGGCGGGCTTGCGGGCTATGCAGCAGCGCGCCGCCGCAACTGCCGTCGGCTTGGGGAAACAGCGCCATGCGATGATTGTCGAAGCTCTCCTCGTGCAACTCCAGCTGCAAGACCTGCTGATAGAAGGCGACGGCGCGCTCGAACTGGAGCACCGGAATTTCAAACCAGTGTAGGACGGGGGACATGCTTGACTCCTTGTGGGGGGGTTATAGGCAGCGGTAAAAATCCATGCGCCCGGTATCGGCGGCGATGGCGGCGAGAAAATCGCGGCAGGCGGGCGCGCTGGGCCACTGCGCGCACAACTGGCGCGCGCGCTCCGGGCTGTCCGCCAGCGTGAGATGGGCGAAGCGGCGGCCATCGCCGCGCAGCAGCGCATAGCCCAGATAGCCGGCTTCATGGCGCAGCCAGTCGGCGTCGATCTGTTGAGCGGCTTGTTGCAGTTCGGCTTCGGACACCTCTTCCCGCAGCTCGAAGGTGGCGATTTCCAGGCCGTGTCCGGCGGGAAGCTGAAATAGAGGCGTATGCATTGGGGGCTTTCTGTGGTGATTGAGCTGTTCGGCTCAGAACCTGTTTACGATCTGCTGCGCTGTGGCGATACAGCGTTGAAAACGCCTTCGGAATGCTCATGTACCAACTGTACATTCCGCTTTCTCAGCCGTTTTCGCCTTGTCTCGCTCTTGCTCGCGAGATCGTAAACAGGTTCTCCGAGCCGTGCCCACAGTGTGCGGCCCCCCTGCTGACAGCGTACTGTCAGCAGGAATCCGCCGCCGCCAATTTTTGTTGTCTGGGTGTGGGGTGGGTGTATTCCCTCGCGTAAAAATCACCGGTCCGAACACGACCCGGCCACGCGGATGTGGCAAACTGCCTGACTGTTTCCCGGCGTGCCGGGAGCGCTGTGTTTTCAATCGACCGCAGGAGGAATAACAAGTGGAAACCTTACTGCAGTTTCTGGGCTTCAACGGGTCTGGTCTGCTGCAAACCTTGCTCAGCCTGTTGACGGCTTTCATCCTGGGCTCGGCCATCGGCTATGAGCGCCAGTTCCGTCAGCGTACCGCCGGCTTGCGCACCAATACCCTGGTGGCGGTGGGCGCGGCGGCCTTCGTCGACATGGCCTTGCAGCTGGACGGCACCGGCGGCGCGGCGCGGGTGGCGTCCTATGTGGTGTCCGGCGTCGGCTTCCTCGGCGCCGGCACCATCATGAAGGAAGGCTTGAACGTGCGCGGGCTGAACACCGCCGCCACCTTGTGGGGCTCGGCCGCGGTGGGCGCCAGCGCCGGCGCCGGCCAGATTCCGCAGGCCTTCTTGATCACCTTGTTCGTCTTGGCCAGCAATACCTTGCTGCGGCCGGTGGTGAACTCGATCAACCGCAAACCCATCGACGACGAAACCAGCGAAGTCACTTACCAGCTGTGCGTGATTTCCAGCCGCGCCGGCCAGAAGCATGCAATGGCCTTGCTCAGCGATCTGCTGGAAGAGTCGAAATACCCGGTGGGGGATTTGGACGTGGAGCCGTTCGGCGACGACGAGGTGGAAATGACCGCCACCCTGCTGTCCACCTCGGTGGAGTGGGAGGAGTTGGAGGAGATCGCCGCCAAACTGGTGGCCCAGCCTTTCATCAGCCAGGCTTACTGGAACCCCAGCACCTCGGAGTGAGCCGGTTGGGAGATGGGACCACGCCCTGGGCCGCTTGCCGGTCCGGGGCGTTTTTGATTGCGGTAGCGTCCGCCGCCAAGGGCCGCTAACAAAACTCTGTTTTACGATTGAGGCAAGTCGGCGCAACGCAGCATCAGGGGTTTTGTTAGCGAGTCTAAACAGAAGATCTTGCTACCCTTGATGCTTGCCGCCTGCCTGTTTAGGCTTGGTTCCGCGTGGTGCCTAATTGTGTGGTGCAGGAAGTCTAAGCTCAGGCCTCGCCACGCTATGCCCATTCGGAGCGGGCCGTGGCAGGGAGTCCGAAAGGATTGCCGGCTTTTGGTCGAGTGAGCCGGTCTTGCCACCTTGCCATGTGCCTGCTCTAGCCCCATCTCGGCGGGTTTCCAAGCCGATAGGGCGACCGTGCCGCCCCCTTTGGCCTTTCCTCCTGCTATTCCCTCTTACGTTGGCTCTCTGTGCGCGGGAGAACAGAATGAGTCCGCGCTGTCCTTGACGCTCCCTTCCAGCCTGTTTAGGCTTGGTTCCGCGCCGTGCCCAATCATGCGGCGCAGGGAGTAGAAGCCCAGAACCGTTTAACCGCAGACGCGGCCATGCCAAATTTGGCATGGCTGCGCCTGCTGCCACGCTATGCCCATTCGGAGCAGGCCGTGGCAGGGAGTCCTAACGGACTGCCGGTATTTGGTTAAGCGGACCGGTCTTCTACCCTTGTCACGTGCCTGCTCTAGCCTCGCCTAGGCAGGTTTCCAAACTGACATGGAGACCGTGATGACCTTTCCTACCTTTCCCTCTTGTATTCCTCCGCCTGATCCGGAAGAAACCGCCGCCGCGCCGCTGGAACAACTGCGGCTATGCCTGCAAGCGCTGCCGGCTGCTACGGGCAATCTGCTTGAGCTGGGCGCGCTGAGCCGGCAATTGAGCCGCTGCCACGCCGAACTGGACGCCGCGCTGCTGCGAGGCGCGGTCGATCTGCGCGCCGCCCATC
>NZ_LDUI01000045.1:0-57275 GCF_001043555.1 Chromobacterium sp. LK1
GTAGTGTCCGCGCCAGTCCATTCGCGCAGGCATCGCCGGGCGGCGTGAAGGGATAAACGCGGGCTTGCCTGAGGTCAAGATGGGCTCGGGATCCCGCCGGCATGATGGGGCTTTGGCCGGGGCCGGGAGGGCGGGCCTTGCGCGCGCAGCGCCGGCCTGGCGCCGCTTACCACTATTTCCAAGGATGATCATCTAATGAGGCCGCATTACCTGACTCCGTTGTTTTCGCCGCGCAGCGTTGCCGTGGTTGGCGCCAGCGACACGCCTGGCTCGATCGGGCAGGCGGTGTTCGCCAATCTGCTGGCGGGCAACTTCCAGGGCAAGTTGTTCCCGGTCAACCTCAATCACAAGGTGGTGGCCGGGATTCCCGCCGTGGCCTCGGTGCGCCAGATCAATGAGCCGGTGGATATCGCGGTGGTGGTGACGGCAACCCGAACCCTGCCGGCCATCATGAAGGATTGCGGCAAGAAGGGCATCAAGGCGGTGCTGCTGGCCAAGGAGTTCGCCGACAGCGAGCAGCTGGAGCGCGAGATCATCAACGAGACGCTGTCGATCAGCCGCCATTTCGGCATCCGCATCCTGGGGCCCAATGTGCTGGGCCTGATGCGGCCGGTGGCGGGCTTCAACGCCAGCAATTACACCAGCAAGGTGAGGCCGGGCAATCTGGCGCTGGTGTCGCAGTCCTCGGCGCTGTGCACGGCGATGCTGGATTGGGCGGACAGCAAGGGCATAGGCTTTTCCAGCGTGATTTCGGTGGGCAATGCGCTGGATGTCGGTTTCGGCGAAATTCTGGATTACCTGGTGGCGGACAATTTCACCCAGGGCATTCTGTTGCATGTCCACCACATTCACGACGCGCGCCGCTTCATGTCGGCCTTGCGCGCGGCGGCGCGCACCAAGCCGGTGGTGGTGATCAAGTCCGGCCGTTACGAAGACGCGGTCACCGGGGTCACGCATTCCAGCAACCTGGTGGAAAGCGGCGATGTGTTCGACGCCGCGCTGGCGCGCGCCGGTGTGCTGCGGGTGGACACCATCGCCCAATTATTCACAGCGGCCAAGGTGCTGGCCGCCAATTACCGGGTGGGCGGCAAGCGCTTGGCCATCGTCACCAACGGCATCGGCCCCGGCGTGTTGGCCGCCGACAGCGCCTATTCCAACCGGGTTGAACTGGCCAAGCTATCCGATGAAACGCTGGAGCTGCTCAATGGAGTGCTGCCGCGCAATTGGTCGCGCGGCAATCCGCTGGACATCATCGGCGACGCCAGTCCTGCCCGCTTCCGCACCGCGGTGAAAGCCTGTCTGGACGATCCCAATGTGGATGGCGTGATGGTGATCTTCACGCCGCAGGCCGGCACCGACCATCTGACCACGGCGCAATTGATGATCGGCTTGCAGCGCGAGAGCAGCAAGCCGCTGTTCTTGTCCTGGCTGGGGGACGCCAAGGTGTCGGAGAGCCGCGAGCTGTTCTCCAAGGCCAAGTGCGCGCATTTCCGCGCGCCGGAATACGGCATCGAGGTGTTCCGCAATCTGGCGGCCTACCAGCGCAACCAGCAATTGCTGCTGCAGACGCCGGGGCCGCTGGAGGGCAAGCGCGCCGATCCCGATGTGGCCAAGGCGCGCAAGGTCATCGCCGCGGCGGCGAAGGATGGCCGCGAGATTCTGTCCGAGCGCGAATCCAAGGAGGTGTTGGCGGCCTTCCATATCCCGGTCAATCCGACCAAGCTGGCGCGCACCGCGCACGAGGCGGTGAAGCTGGCCGACAAGATCGGCTACCCGGTGGTGCTGAAGATTGATTCGCCGGACATTATTTATAAGTCCGACGTTGGCGGCGTTGAACTGAACATCAGCAATGAGGCGACATTGCGCGAGGCCTTCGACGCCATCATCCGCCGCACCCGGCTGGCGCGGCCGGAGGCGCGCATCGACGGGGTGTCGGTGCAGCCGATGCGCAAGCGCCGCTTCGCGCGCGAAGTGATGGTGGGCGTCACCCACGACGAGGCCTTTGGCCCGGTGATCACTTTCGGCGCCGGCGGCATCGCGGTGGAAGTGATGCACGACCGCGCGCTGTCTCTGCCGCCGCTCAACGACTATCTGGTGGCCAGCATGATCCGCCATACCCGCATCGGCCAGTTGCTGGGCGCGTTCAAGAACCTGCCGGCGGTGGATCAGGACGAGCTGGCTGATGTGCTGCTGCATGTGTCGGAGATGGTGTGCGAGCTGCCGGAGCTGCGCGAGATGGACATCAATCCGCTGATCGCCGACGAGCAGGGCGTGATCGCGCTGGATGCCCGCATCATCGTGCGCCCGCCGCGGCCGGACTTGAAGCGCTACGGCCATATGGCGATCATGCCTTACCCCAGCCACATGGTGGTGTGCGCAAAATTGAACGACGGCACCAATGTGATGGTGCGCCCGGTGCGTCCGGAAGATGCGGATATGCAACAGGAGTTTGTGCGCAATCTATCGGAAGAAAGCCGCTACAACCGCTACCTGTCCAGCATCAAGCAATTGTCGCAAAGCATGTTGGTGCGCTTCACCCAGCTGGACTACGACCGCGAGATGGCGCTGGCGATGACGCGCGAGCACAAGGATGGCGAGGAAATGCTGGCGGTGGCGCGCTTCATCACCGATCCGGACAACGAGGGCTGCGAGTTCGCGCTGGAGGTGGCGGACCGCTGGCAGGGCAAGGGCATAGGCTATCTATTGATGAGCGCCTTGTTCGACGCGGCGCGGGAGCAGGGCTTGAAAGTGATGCGCGGCGAGGTGCTGGCCGGCAATAAAGGCATGCTGAAATTGATGCATAAACTGGGATTTTCGGTGGAGCCGCACCCGGAAGACCGGGCTCTGACCATGGTGTCCAAGAGCCTGTAACGGCGGGCTTGACAGCCGTCTTGCATTAAGCGCTTGCAAGATAAGGGAAAACTGACCTAAAATCGTGGGCTTTTCTACATACCGTTTTTATTCAAGGACAATCGACAATGGTAGTGATTCGTCTGGCACGTGGCGGCGCCAAGAACCGTCCGTTCTACAACATCGTGGTGACCGATTCCCGTAACCGTCGTGACGGTCGCTTCATCGAGCGCGTTGGCTTCTACAACCCGGTTGCCAATGAGAAGCAAGAGCGCGTCCGTTTCACCATGGACCGCCTGAACCACTGGGTAGGCGTTGGCGCTCAAGTTTCCGACGCTGTTGCCAAGCTGCTGAAAGAGCAGAAGGCCGCTGCCTAAGCGTTCGTTGATTTCATATCGGACGGACTAGGCGCATGCGCAAGGAAGATCTCGTATTAATGGGGTTTGTGCGTGGCGCCTTTGGTGTCAAGGGCTGGGTCAAGATCCAGGCCGACACCGAATACGCTGACGGTTTGTTCGACTACCCGGTCTGGTGGCTGGGTCAGGAGAACGACTGGAAGCCGTACACATTTGAAAATGGCGCTCTTCAGCCCAAGGCGCTGGTCGCCAAGCTGGAAGGCGTGGAAGACCGCGATGGCGCGGAAGCGTTGCGCGGCAAGCAAATTGCCATTCCGCGCGCTGAATTGCCCGCCGCCGAAGAGGGCGAATACTACTGGGCCGATCTGATCGGTCTGGAAGTCGTCAATCTGCAAGGCGATGTGCTGGGCAAGGTGAGCGAGCTGATGGAAACAGGCGCGCACGATGTGCTGGTGGTGCAGGGCGCGGACGCGCAGCGCATGATCCCGTTCGTGGATCAGTATGTGCTGGAGGTCCAGCTTGCCGCAGGCAAGATCCAGGTGGACTGGGGTCTGGACTACTGATGCAGATCGACGCGATCACGCTGTTTCCGGAGATGTTCGATTCCATCGCCCGCTTTGGCGTCAGCCAGCGGGCGCTTGATTTGGGCATCTGGGGGTTTCAGGCCTGGAATCCTCGCGATTTCACGCATGACAACTACCGTCGGGTAGACGACCGCCCTTACGGCGGCGGTCCCGGCATGGTAATGCAGATCGAGCCCTTGGCGCAGTCCATCGCGGCGGCCAGGGCCAGGCAGGCGCAAGCCGGCGCCGAGCGCAGCCATGTGATTTATCTTTCGCCGCAAGGCCGCCCTTTGACGCACGCGAAAGCGGCGCAACTGTCGCAACAGCCGGGCCTGATCCTGCTGTGTGGCCGTTACGAAGGCGTGGATGAAAGATTGATCCAGCGCGAGGTCGACGAGGAGATTTCCATCGGCGACTACGTGTTGTCCGGCGGCGAGCTGCCGGCGATGGTGCTGATGGACGCGGTGGTGCGTTTGCTGCCGGGCGTGCTGAACGATGTTCAGTCGGCTTACGAAGATTCATTTGTGGACGGGCTTCTTGATTGTCCGCACTATACCCGACCCGAAGACTATCAGGGCATGCGGGTGCCGGATGTGCTGTTGTCCGGTAATCATGCGCTGATCGCTAAATGGCGGCTGAAACAGGCTCTGGGCAGGACGATGCAACGTCGCCCGGATTTGCTGCAAGGCCGCGTTTTGACAAAACAGGAATCTCGGCTGCTGGCGGAGTACCAGCAGGAACAAGATCTCCAGAAAAACCAGGAGTAATCTCATGGATCTGATCCAGAAACTCGAGCAAGAAGAAATCGCCCGCCTGGGCAAAACCCTGCCGGAATTCGCTCCGGGCGACACCGTTGTGGTGCAGGTAAAGGTTAAGGAAGGCAACCGCGAGCGTCTGCAGGCTTACGAAGGCGTGGTTATCGCCAAGAAGAACGCCGGCCTGAACAGCGCTTTCACCGTGCGCAAGATGTCCGCTGGTGAAGGTGTTGAGCGTACTTTCCAAACCTACTCCCCGCTGGTGGCTTCCGTTGAAGTGAAGCGCCGCGGTGACGTGCGTCGCGCCAAGCTGTACTACCTGCGCGGCCGTACCGGCAAATCCGCACGCATTAAGGAAAAGCTGCCGGCTCGCAAGCAAGGCTAAGCCTGGCCGAGTCAGGCCTGGACCTGATGACAGTTCAAAGCGCAAGGCGATGCCTTGCGCTTTTTTCTTGGCGGTTCAAAGTTGGCTGAGCGTCCCACACACCTTGAGCGATAAGCGCTGGTTCAAGCCGCGGGCGAGCCAAACGCCTTGCGTCGCACTGCTTCACTAGACTGTGAGTGGACTCTTGGCATGATGGCGGAGGCGGCATGGATTATTCTGCGGTGATCGACGCGCCGTTCGGGCAATTGGGCATGGTATGCCGGAACGGCTTTTTGCTGCGGCTGGAGTTTCTGGCCCAGCGCCAGCCGCTGTTGCCGCCGGCTGCGGGTAGCCTGGAACGGGAACTCGTCCAGCAACTGGACGCCTATTACGCGGACCCACGCTTCCATTTCAGCGTGCCGTACTGTTTGTCGGGCAGCGAGCACCAGCTGCAGGTATGGCGCGCCATCGCGCAGATACCCAGCGGACAAACCTTGTGTTATCAGGATATCGCCACGGCGTTGGCGTCGTCGGCGCGGGCGGTGGGCAATGCCTGCGGCCGCAACCCGGTGCCCATCATCGTGCCCTGTCACCGCGTGGTGGCGCGTAATAGTTTGGGTGGGTTCAATCGTTCCCTGGGGCGGGAGACGGTGGACATCAAGCAGTGGTTGTTGGCGCATGAGTTCGAGTTCGGCTGAAGCTTGGGGGCTCAGGAAAAAGCGCAAGACATCGTCTTGCGCTTTTTTTGCGAGTCATCGGCGGAATTCCGAGCCGGCATCAGGCTGCAATGTGCTCCGGCCGCATATCGCGCCAGATGGTCTCGATATAGCGGGTGCAATCCTGGCGCGGCGCGGGGCCATGCGCGACGCTCCAGCCGGCGGGGACGGCGATCGCGCATGGCCAGAGCGAGTGACTGCCCTGCTGGTTGCGCAATACCATGAATTCGCCGTCCGGCAAATCAAACAAGTTCGACATCATTGGGCTCCTGGTTCTGGGATGGATGGGGGGTGGCGGCTTCCTGAGCCTGGCGCAGCGCTGCGGCCAGCACCGGGCCGATGTGAGTCAGCGTTTCCGGGCGCATGATTTTTTCATGCAGGCAGGCGATGGAATGGACGACGATGTCGCCGCCGATATGGGCCTGCCACGCTTCCGGCGTCTGGAACTCATCGCGCAGCGGGTCCTCGCTGGCGCGGAAGAACAGCAGATCACCGTCAAAGCACTGGAAGTCGTGGGCGTTCATCAAGACCGGCGCGGCCTTGAATTCGCGCAGGATGGCGTCGAACAGGCCGGCGTCCAGACCGGACATGCCCAGATGTTCGCGCACGCGCGCCACGTAGTCTTCGCCCGGCGCCACTGCGCCGTCCGACAGCGCGCTCATCAGCCGCTGCTGGATGATCTGGTCTTCCGGCTGGAACAGGCGCGAGGGCTGGGGGTAATTGTCCAGCATGGACAGCAGCGCCACCCGTTCGCCTTGCTGCTGCAGCAAGATGGCCATCGCATGGGCGATATGGCCACCGAAGGACCAGCCGAGCAGATGATAGGGACCCTGGGGCTGGACCGCGCGGATCTGGCGCAGGTAGTCGGCCGCCATTTCGTCCACCGACTCTGGGCGGGTTTCCATCTGTGACAGGCTGCGCGCCTGCAGCGCGTATAGCGGTTGATCGCCGGGAAGGTGGCGGATCAGGCCGGCATAGGGCCAGCCCAGGCCGCCGGCTGGGTGGATGCAGAACAGCGGCGCGCGCTCGCCTTTGGGTTGCAGCGGCAGCAGGATGGCGAAGGAATTTTCCGGCTGTGCCTGGCTGATGCGTTGCGCCAGCGCGGCGACGCTGGGCGCTTCGAACAGGCTGCGGATGCCGAGCTCGAGCTGGAAAATAGAACGGATCCGGCTGATCAGCCGGGTGGCGAGCAGGGAGTGGCCGCCCAGCTCGAAGAAGCTGTCGTCTATGCCTACGGCGTTCAAGCCGAGGATTTCGGCGTAAAGCCCGCACAGGATTTCCTCCGGCGGTGTGCGCGGCGCCCGATAATCGCGGCCGCTTTCTTGCGCAGGCTCGGGCAGCGCCTGGCGGTTGAGCTTGCCATTGGGGCTGAGCGGCATGCTGTCCAGCAGGGTGATCGACGAGGGCACCATATATTCCGGCAGTATTTGCGCCAGGTATTGGCGCAACTGAGCGGGTTCCGCCCGCGCGTCGGCCTGGGCGACGACATAGGCGGCCAGGGCCTGATGGCCGCTTGGCTGCGGGTGCAGGATGACGGCGGCACTGGCCACTGTCGGGTGCTGCGCCAGCGCGGCTTCGATTTCGCCCAGCTCCACGCGGAAGCCGCGCACTTTCACTTGCTGGTCCACTCGGCCCAGGTGTTCCAGCCGGCCGTCATCGGTCCAGCGCGCCAGGTCGCCGGTGCGGTACATGCGCTCGCCCGGCTCGAAGGGGTTGGCGATGAAGCGCTCGGCGGTCAGCGCCGGACGGTTCAGATAGCCGCGCGCCAGGCTGACGCCGGCGATATACAGCTCGCCGGCAACGCCGACCGGCAGCGGTTGCAGCTTGGCATCCAGCACATAGGCCTGCACATTGGGCAGCGGCGTGCCTATCGGGGCGCTGCCGTCGCCGTCCAGCTGGCTCAGCGTGGCGCAAACCGTCGCTTCGGTGGGGCCATAGCCGTTGAACATTTTGCGCTGCAGGCCGAACAGGCCGGCCAGCGCCGGTGGGCAAGCCTCGCCGGCCACGATCAAGCGCAGCTGTTGTGGCAGCGCTTCCACCGACAGATTGGCCAAGGCGCTGGGGGACAGGGTCAGGTGGCTGATCTCCTGTTGGCGCAGCAGACGTTCCAGCGCCGGTCCCGGCAATTGCTCCTCGTGATCGGCCATGACCAGGGTGGCGCCGGACAGCAGCGCCATGGCGATTTCCCAGAACGAAGCGTCGAAGCTGATGGAGCTGAATTGCAGCACTCGGCTGCCGGGCCCCACTTCCAGCGTGGCGCTCTGAAAAGCGGCCAGGTTGGCGATGCCGGCATGGGACACCAGTACGCCCTTGGGCTGACCGGTGGAGCCTGAGGTGTAGATCACATAGGCGATATTGGCCGGGCCCAAGGCGTCGCGGCGTGCGCCGTCGTCGGGGTCGGCGGCGCTGCGCAACTGGAGCGCGGCCTGGAATTCCGGCTGATCCAGGTTCTGTTGCGCAAGGCCGGCCGGCAGCTCGCCGCTCCAGTCGCCATCGCTCAACAATAGACGCGGCTGCGCGTCTTCCAGCATCAGCCGCAGACGCTCGGGCGGGTAGCGCGGGTCCAGCGGCAGGTAGGCGGCGCCAGCCTTGGCGATGGCGAGCAGCACGACGATTTGCCGCAGCGAGCGCGGCAGGCAGAAGGCGACGATGTCTTCGGGACCGACGCCGTCGGCGATCAGTTGATGGGCCAGCCGGTTGGCCTGCGCATTCAGCTCCGCGTAGTTGATGCTGAACTCGCCATGCTGGACCGCGATGCTGTGCGCGGCGTGGACGGCTTGACGTTCGAACAAGGCGGGCAGGGTGTCCGCGGCGACAGCGAGTTTGGGACCGCGCGAGGCCGCCAGCAAGGCCTCGCGTTCCGCGTCGGAGAGCAGTTCGATATCGCCCAGCGTTTGCGTTGGATTATCTCCCAGCACTCGCATCAGTTGCAGCAGGCGCTGCATATGACGCTCCAGCGCTGGCGCGTCGTAATGGGCGGCGTTGGCGTTGAAGCCTATCTCCAGCGCCTTGTCGTCGCTGCGGTCGAAAATGTCGAAACCCAGGTCGACCGCCGGGCCGTTGGCGAGGTTGTGCGGCGTGGTGCCGTGGCCGGCGAAGCGCAGGTCGTGATCGTAGGGCACCACATTGATGGTGGTGGTGAACAGGTGGCCGCGTCCGGTCTGGCCTTGCTGGTCGCGCAGCATGTCTTCATAGCGGTATTGTTGGCGGCGCAGGCTTTGGCGGACCTGGCGGCTGACCTGACGCGCGACTTCGTCGATGGTCATGTCCGGCCGCACTTGCAGCCGCATCGGCAACGCATTGGCGAGCATGCCGGGAATCGCGCGTTGCTCGCGCTGGCTGCGCGCGGCGACCGGGATGCCTATGCTCAGCTCCTGTTGACCGCTGATGCGCTGCAAATAGGCGGCGATGATGGAAATCAGCAACTGGGGCAGTGGAATGGCCAAGGTCTTGGCGCTGTCGCGCAGGCGCTGGACAATGGGGCCGCTCAGCCGCAGGCGATGGCGCCTCAGGCCGCGCATAGGCTCCTGACGTGGGCTGAGGCTGGCCGGTG
The DNA here is from genome assembly GCF_001043555.1 of Chromobacterium sp. LK1. Lineage (NCBI taxonomy): Bacteria > Pseudomonadati > Pseudomonadota > Betaproteobacteria > Neisseriales > Chromobacteriaceae > Chromobacterium > Chromobacterium sp. LK1. The sequence goes on from NZ_LDUI01000045.1 coordinate 9,158, forward strand.
GCGGCAGCGTCGCGCAATACTCCAGCCAGAAGTCGCGGTCCTCCTGAAAGGCGCTGGACGCGCGGTAGTCGGCGTCAATTTGCGCCAGGCGGCCAAAGTCGCCGAAGGGGCTGGTGGCGGGCTCGCAACCTTCGCTCATTGCGGTATAGAGATGGGCGACGCGCTGCACCAACAAGCCATTGCCCCAGCCGTCCATCGCGATATGGGGCAGGCATTGGTACCAGAAATAATGCTGTTCCGAGATTTTGAGCAGCGCGTAGCGAAACAGCGGGCCGGCTTCCTGCTCGAAAGGCTGATTGCAGTCCTGCTGCATCCATTGTTCGGCGGCCACGCTTGGGTTCTCGGCCTGGCTGAAGTCCAGGCATGGCAGCCGCCAGGATTGCCATTCGATTGGCTGCTGGCTGACGCCGAGCGCGTCAGCTTTGAACGAGACGCCTAAAGCGGGTGTTTCCGCCAGCATCTGGCGCAATGCGGCTTCGAAGATGGTGGCGTCCACCGGGCCATGGATTTCGATATAGTCGGACAGATTGTAGGCTGAACTGTCGCCCAGCAGGGTCTGGGCCAGCCAGACCTCCGCCTGGGACGAAGTCAGCGGATGGCGCAATGCTGGTGTGTTGCTCATGGGTCACTCCTAGCGAATGTAATATAGCGAGTTCAAGCGCGTTGCAGCGCATCGACCCTGGCTGGCGCCGCGTGTCTTGGGCGCTGGCGTCGGAAAATCGAGCGCAATAGGACCCCTGCCGGTAGGGTGGGGGGCCACTGCTGCCGGGTCGTTTCTGTAGGTGGGTGAGCTAGTGCTGTATTTACTTCTTAGAACCTGTTCAAAGTCTGCTGCGCGTCGTGGAGCGTTACACGGTGAGTGCGAGCTCAAAATGCTCATGTACCACTTGTACATTCCGCTTTCTCGCTCGTTTTCGCCTTGTCTCGCTCTTGCTCGCAAGCTGGCGAACAGGTTCCTGGAAGCGCTTCATGATCAGCCGCTAGGCCGCGAAGGGCTTCTTTGTTGATTTAATTTTGGCGGGATAATATGACAAATGATGTTTTAAGTGTATCTGTTTATTCAATATGATTTTTGCGGTGCAATAAGTTCGCGTTGAAGCGCGCCGGATTGGGAGAAGTAAATGCTTGTTTTTCAAGTCGGCGTAGAAATGGATTGCAAATTGGCGTGGACGGCGTTAAGAGTTGCATGCTGCCGCAACTGGCATTAATGACGTGGGTATTGTCTGGTGATGATGGAGAGAGAAGCGATAAGCGAGGAGAGGATGGCGGCGAGGGATGCCATAGACGGATTCCTGGATCAGCTATGGCTTAGTGACGGCTTGTCCAAGAACACCTTGTCCGCCTATCGGCGCGACCTCGACAAGCTGGCTGCTCGGCTGGAGGCCGGCGGGGCGCGCATGGTCGAGGCCAGCCCGGAGCAACTGGAGCAAGCTTTGCTACTCGGTGTGGATAGCGAAAAGCCGGCCACTCGGGCGCGTATGGTGTCGGCGATGAAGCGTTTTTACCAGTACCTGGCGCAAGCCAGGCTGCGCGACGATGATCCCTGCGCCCGCTTGCGCGCGCCCAAGCTGGGGCTGCGCTTGCCCAAGTCGCTGTCCGAGCGGCATGTGGAGGCGCTGTTGGCCGCGCCGGATGTGGGCACGCCGCTGGGGCTGCGCGACCGGGCGATGCTTGAGGTGTTGTACGCCAGCGGTCTGCGAGTGTCGGAATTGGTGGGGCTAACGCTGCAGCAACTCAATCTGTTGGATGGCTTGGTCAAGACCATGGGCAAGGGCAATAAGGAGAGGTTGGTGCCGCTGGGTGAATTGGCTCAGGAATGGCTGCAGCGCTATCTGGCGGAGGCCAGGCCGCTGTTGCTGGCGGGAGCGGTGTGCGACATGGTGTTCGTGACCCAGCGCAAGGCTGGCATGACGCGGCAGATGGCCTGGTATCTGATCTCGCAATACGCCAAGCGTCAGGGTTTGCCGGCGGTGAGTCCCCATGTGTTGCGCCATGCCTTCGCCACCCATCTGGTCAACCACGGAGCCGATTTACGTGTGGTGCAATTGCTGCTCGGGCATTCGGATATTTCCACGACCCAGATTTATACCCACGTCGCGCGCGAGCGGCTGAAGCAGCTGCACGCCAAACACCATCCGCGTGGCTGAGAAGCTGCTCAAAGTCTGTTGCGCTTCGTGAAGCGTTGAACGGTGAGTACGAACTCAAAATGCTCATGTGCCACGAGTACATTCCGCTTTTTCGCTCGTTTTCGCCTTGTCTTGCCCTAGCTCGCGAGATCGTAAACAGGCTCTGAGAACGAGAAAGAAAAACGCCCGCTTGCGCGGGCGTCATGGATGACAAGACGAGTGTCAGGCCGGTTCGGGCGCCAGCGCCTGATGATCGAACTGTAGTTCCACCTTGTCGTCGATCACGGTGATGGTGACATCGCCGCCGGTGACCAGGCGGCCGAACAGCAACTCGTCCGCCAGCGCCTTGCGCAAGGTGTCCTGAATCAGGCGCGCCATCGGCCGGGCGCCCATCAGCGGATCGAAGCCGTTCTTCGCCAAGTAGCGGCGCAGCTCGTCGGTGAAGTGGATGTCCACCCGCTTCTCCGCCAGTTGCTGCTCCAGCTGCATCAGGAACTTGTCCACCACCTGCAGGATGATCTGCTCGTCCAGCATCTTGAACGGGATGATGGCATCCAGGCGGTTGCGGAATTCCGGGCTGAACAGTTTCTTGATGTCGCCCATCTCGTCGCCGGTCACCTTGGTCTGGGTGAAGCCCAGCGTCGGTTTGGACAGCGACTCGGCGCCCGCGTTGGTGGTCATGATGATCACCACATTGCGGAAGTCCGCCTTGCGGCCGTTGTTGTCGGTCAGCGTGCCGTGGTCCATCACCTGCAACAGTACGTTGTAGATGTCCGGATGGGCTTTCTCGATCTCATCCAGCAACACCACCGCGTACGGATGCTTGTTGACCGCCTCGGTCAGCTGGCCGCCCTGTTCGAAGCCGACATAGCCCGGAGGCGCGCCGATCAGTCGCGACACCGCGTGCCGTTCCATGTACTCGGACATGTCGAAGCGGATCAACTCCACGCCCAGGATGTAGGCCAACTGGCGCGCCACTTCGGTCTTGCCGACGCCGGTGGGGCCGGAGAACAGGAAGGAACCGATCGGCTTTTGCGGATTGCCCAGGCCGGAACGCGTCATCTTGATGGCGCTGGCCAGCCCTTCGATGGCTTTTTCCTGACCGAACACCACGTTTTTCAGATCGCGCTCCAGGTTCTTCAGCACGTTCTTGTCGTCGGAGGACACGGTCTTGGGCGGAATCCGCGCGATCTTGGCGACGATGTCCTCGATCTCGGTCTTGTTGATCACCTTTTTCTGCTTGGACTTGGGCAGAATCTTCTGCGCCGCGCCGGCTTCGTCAATCACGTCGATGGCCTTGTCCGGCAGGTGGCGGTCGTTGATGAAGCGCGCGGATAGTTCGGCCGCGGTGGACAGCGCCGACTGCGTGTACTTGACGCCGTGGTGGGCCTCGAAGCGCGATTTCAGCCCCTTGAGGATCTCCACGGTCTGTTCCACCGTTGGCTCGTTGACGTCTATCTTCTGGAAACGGCGCGATAGCGCGTTGTCCTTCTCGAAGATGCTGCGGTATTCGTTGTAGGTGGTCGCCCCGATACAGCGCAGGCTGCCGTTGGACAGCGCCGGCTTCAGCAGATTGGACGCGTCCAGCGTGCCGCCGGAGGCCGCGCCGGCGCCGATCAGGGTGTGGATTTCGTCGATGAACAGGATGGCGTTGCTGTCCTCGGTCAGTTGCTTGATCACCGCTTTCAGCCGCTGTTCGAAATCGCCGCGATACTTGGTGCCGGCCAGCAGCGCGCCCATGTCCAGCGCGTAGACGGTGGACTTGGCCAGGATTTCCGGCACTTCGCCGTTGACGATGCGGCGCGCCAGTCCTTCGGCGATGGCGGTCTTGCCCACGCCGGCCTCGCCGACCAGCAGCGGGTTGTTCTTGCGGCGGCGGCAGAGAATCTGCACCGTGCGCTCCAGTTCGGGCTCGCGGCCGATCAGCGGGTCTATCCTGCCGTCGCGCGCCTGTTGGTTGAGGTTCTGGGTGTAGTTCTCCAGCGCCCCGCCCGGACCGGTGGCCTGCTCTTCGCTCTCCGCCTCGTTATTGCTGTCGCGGGGTTCCTGCGGCGGCTGCTGCGAGCGCTGCTTGGTGATCCCGTGGGAGATGAAGTTGACCACATCCAGCCGCGAAATGCCTTGCTGATGCAGGTAGTAGACCGCGTGGGAATCCTTCTCGCCGAAGATGGCCACCAGGATATTGGCTCCGGTGACTTCCTTCTTGCCGGAAGACTGCACGTGCAGGATGGCGCGCTGTATCACGCGCTGGAATCCTAGCGTGGGCTGAGTCTCCACCTCTGCCTCCCCTGGCACGGTGGGGGTGTGCTCATCGATGAAGTCGCCCAACTGTTTTTTCAGTTGGTCGATATTGGCTCCACATGCGCGCAGTACTTCGGCGGCCGACGGGTTATCGGTCATCGCGAGTAACAGATGCTCCACGCTGATGAACTCGTGGCGCTTGCGCCTTGCGTCCATGAACGCCATGTGCAGGCTTACTTCAAGCTCCTGGGCAATCATCAGTTTTCCTCCATAACGCACTGGAGCGGATGCTGGTGTGCTTTCGCATATTGCAACACCTGCTCGACCTTTGTTGCAGCCACGTCTTTGGTATAAACGCCACACACGCCGTGACCTTGCGTGTGGACTTGCAGCATGATGTGGGTGGCCTTTTCGCGGTTCATATGGAAGAACTGCTGCAAGACCTGGATCACAAAATCCATAGGGGTGAAATCATCGTTCAATAACAAGACCTTATACATCGCGGGCGGTGTGTCTTTTACCCGGGACGCCTCTTGTATGGCATCGTCCTTGAACTGCGTAGACATGTCGGCTTTCGTGGAATCTGCGTCTTACTTCAATTTGGGTTCCCCAAGAGTTTTTTTCAAGGGGACTGGCACTTTTCCTCTATCACTTGACGATGCGCTGCGGCTTGCGTAGAAATGCAGCTGGTGCTTGGCTTAACTGTTTGGCATTTTTTTGCGCTTGGCAGGCCCGACAGCTCTATTAAGCTCTAAGTTGGTCGGCTTCACCAGCCTTTTTTTGCAAGGAAGTAAGAATGGCATTTGGTACCGTTAAGTGGTTCAATGACGCTAAGGGCTTTGGTTTCATCACTCCGGACGAAGGCGGCGAAGACTTGTTCGCTCACTTCTCGGCCATCAACATGCAAGGCTTCAAAACCCTGAAAGAGGGTCAACGTGTAAGCTTTGAAGTGGTGTCCGGTCCGAAGGGTAAGCAAGCGTCTAATATTCAGAACGCGTAATACCGGTTTTACTGTCTGCTTGCCGCAAGGCAAACAGCCCAGCTGATTGATGAAAAGCCCGCCATCCGGCGGGCTTTTGTTGTTGTCAGGCCGCTTGCTTGGCCGCCTGCGGCATGGAGACGCCGAACTGGCGCGCCAAGGCGATGAAAGTGATGGCGCCGATGATGGAGAGCAGCAGCCAGGGCAAGCCGGCTTGCTGCTGGCGCTGGGCGAAGTCGTACAGCCAGCCGCCGGCGAAAAAGCCGATGCCGCCACCCAGGGCCAGTCCCAGCCGGCTGGCGCCCATATAGCTGGCGCACGCGTCCGGTTTCGCCAGGCTGGCCACCAGGGTTTCGCGCGCCGGCTCGGTGATGATGGTGCCGAGGAAAAAGACCCCAAGGACGAGGAAGGCGGACGCGGGCTGCCGCACCACGGCCATGCAGGCCAGGCTCAGGCTCATCAGCGCAAGGCCGGCCAATACCCGGGTTTCCAGGCGGAAATGGCGCTCGCCGATGCGCGCCAGCGGGTAGAGCAGGGTCAAGGACAGCAAGGTTTCCAGCCCATACATCCAGCCGACGGCTTGCGCGGAGCCGGTCAGGTGCTTGATGGCGATGGGCACCAGCAGCATGATCTGCACGCTGAGCAGATAATAGCCGCTGAGGGTAAGCACCAGCTTGAGGAAGCGGCGGTCGCCCAGCACCAGGCGGATTGCGTTCCATGCCGGTGCGCGACGAGTAGCCACCCGATAGGCGGGCAGCAGCCAGGCGTTCGCTGCTGCCGCCGCCAGAAACACCACCGCGCCGCCCAGTCCCACCCAGCGGAAATCAAACTGTAGCAGCCAGGAACCAAACAAGGCGCCGCCCACCGCGCCGGCGCTGTCCTGCATCAGCAGCAGCGAGTAGAAGCGGCTGCGTTCGCGCGGGCGGGTCAGCTTGGCCACCAGGGCGGAGCGCGGCGGATCGAATAGGGTGCCGCCCAGGCCGGACAGCAGGCAGGACAGCCACAATTGCCAGGGTGTGTCCGCCAGCGCCATGGTGGCGAAGCCGGCTGCGCGCATCAACATGCCGGCGACGATCAGCGGCTTGGCGCCGAAGCGATCGGCCAGCGAACCTCCAAATAATCCCAGCCCTTGCTGGGTGAATTGTCGCAGGCCTAGACCCAGGCCCACCGCGGCGGCGCTCCACCCCAATTGATCGACGAAATGCAGGCTGATCAGCGGGAATACCATGAAGAATCCAAATACCACAATCAGGTTGTCCAGCAGGATGAAGCCCTTGCCCAAGGTCCGGGCCCGCTTTAGCAGCGCCATGAAATCTCCTTATTTTCATGTCATTTTATGAGGCGCCCTGATATTGTGTAAGAGACTAATCCGTAATAGTTAATATTGGATTTCATTATGTCTATTTCTTTTGCCGATTTGTGCCTGTTGCTTGATATCGCCGAGCTTGGCAGCTTCAGTCAGGCCGCGGCCAAGCGCGGCTGGTCGCAGCCCCAGGTCAGCCAGCGGGTACAGCAACTTGAGCAGGAGTTGAATATCGGCTTGTTCCAGCGCCATCGCCGCGGCGCGGAGCCGACCGCGGCCTGCCTGGCCTTTCTGCCATCGGCGCGGCAAGCGGTGTCGGCCTTGGAACAGGGGCGGGAAATCCTGCAAGGCACGCCGGCCCTGCCTTGCTTGCGCTTATCCTGTTTGCCGTCGCTGACTTCATCGGTGTTCGGCCCGCTGTTGCTGGCGCTGGCGGAGGCGCCGCTGGAAATCCGCTGTGATACCGATCACTCGCAGCAGATCATGCAGAATCTGTTGTCCGGCCTGGTGCAGGTCGGTTTTGTGCTGCGCTGCCCGGCGATGGCGGGCATACAGATGGAAACACTATGGCGTTCGCCCATCGTGGCAGTGGTGGCCGCCGGGCATCCGCTGGCGGAGAAGGAACAGCCGCTGCGCCTGGAGGAAGTGGCGTCTTACTGGATTGCGCCTCAATACTGGGGCGTGGAGTGTGATGAGTTGATACGCCGGCTGCGGCTGGCGCGCACGGTGGCGCAGCCCATTCATGCGGTACAGCCGGCGTCGGCGGCCAGGGAGCTGGCCATGCGCCATGGCTTTCTGTGTTTCCTGCCGGAGTTGTCTATTCAGTCCGATCTGGCCGAGGGTGTGCTGCGCAGGGTGAGGATTGCCGATCTGCCGGCCTGGCAGTGGGAGGTCACCATGGCATGGCGGACCGGCAAACGGCGGGATGCAGGCAAGGAATTGGTGCTGCGAGCCGCCCGGGCGCTGGCAGAGCGCTGGGCGTCAATGGCGGCCGCTTAGCGATTCGGCGGCGCCTTGTGCCAGCAAGCTGTATTGTTGGCCGAAGGCCGCCACCATCTGGCGCAGTTTGGCGGTGTCGCGGGCGATGATGGTCTTGAGCAGGTTTTCCAGGAACTGCTGGGTCTGGTCCATTTGGCTTTTGCCGGCGCGCAGAATGGCGAATAGGCAGCGCTGAGTCAGCGGCAGCAGATCCTTCAGCGTGCTCTCCAGATAGCGATTGCCGGCATAGCGGTACAAGGTGTCGAGAAAGTCGACGCCGTGTTCGTAAAAGCCTTGCAGATCATCGCGGCGGTTGCATTCGGCCAACTGGGTGGTGACTTCGAAGAAGTGGGCCAGGTCGTCGTTTTGCCAGGAGGTGGCGAGATTACAGACCGCCTGGTCCAGCAGCAGGAACCAGAGTTCGAAGAAGTGGCGCACATCGTCGCCGGTGATGCTGGACACCACCGCGCCGCGGCGCGGGAAAATCTCCACCAGGTGGCGGCGTTGCAGGATCAGCAAAGCTTCGCGCACGGACCCGCGGCTGACTTCCAGTTCCGACGCAATGCGCAACTCCTGGATGCGCTCTCCGGCTTGCATCGTACCTTGTATGATTTGTTTGCCCAGGTATTGGGCGATTTGTTCAGTCAGTGAGTCGTTCGCCTTGAACGTCATCTTGCTCTCCGGAATAGAATATTATTATTTTCCTATGTTTGATATCGGGCGGCAATCAAACCGTGATGTTTGTCTGGCAGTAGTTTGTCCGACAGATTGTTATAGTCAAAACATTATCAATAACTTCGGCGCAAACTGTTGTCAACTTGCCGCACATATCGGGCATCGGGAAGTTTTTACTTGCGCATTCATCATATCAATCATACGATTAAAACGCTTGTTTTAAATGGCTGACACGAGAGGGGCTATCTCAAATAAGCAAAAGGCGGCGGCGGGTTTTCGCGGCGTCGTCTTGCGGAGCCGGCAGGCGCTGGTCCGCGCTGGAACAGCAGCTCGCAGGCGATGAAAGGCGTAAGCCGTTCACGCCGCCAAGCGGGCCATCCGGCGGGGCGCTGGGAGCAGGCGCGGCATTCGCGAACTCAAGCGGGTTGTGTCCGGTGTGGAACCGGGAGTGTGATTCAGGCCTTCGCCATTGGCGAAGGCCTTTTTTCTTGCGGCTTATTCGGGGCGGCGGCAGGCCATCAGATAATTGACGTCGGTGTCCTCGCCCAGCGCATAGATGCGCGTCAACGGGTTGTAGCCCATGCCGCAGACCGTTTCCAGTTCCAGGCCGGCGTTGCGGGCCATGCGCGACAATTCGGAGGGCTTGAGGAAGCGCGCATATTCATGGGTGCCTCGCGGCAGCATGTTCAGCACGTATTCGGCGCCTATCACCGCCAGCAAGTAGGATTTGGCGTTGCGGTTCAAGGTGGAGAAGAACACCCAGCCGCCAGGCTTCACCAGACTGGCGCAGCTGCGCACCACGCTTTGCGGGTCCGGCACGTGTTCCAGCATTTCCATGCAGGTGACCACGTCGAAGCTGGCCGGCGCTTCCGCCGCCAGCTCTTCCACCGCCACACAGCGGTAATCCACCGTCACGCCGGATTCCAGGCTGTGCAATTGCGCCACTTTCAGCGACTTCTTGGCCAGGTCGATGCCGGTGACGCCGGCGCCGCGCGCGGCCATGCTTTCCGCCAGGATGCCGCCGCCGCAGCCCACGTCCAGCACTTGTTTGCCGGCGATGGCGGCGCGGCTGTCGATGAAGTCCAGGCGCAGCGGGTTGATTTCATGCAGCGGCTTGAATTCGCCGCTCATATCCCACCATTTGTGCGCCAACTGGCTGAATTTATCGATTTCGGTTTCGTCTACATTGATCATGATTATTTTGCCAGGATGCGGTGACGCCAGTCTTCGGCGCGCGCCTTGAGCGCGGCTTCGTCCAGGGTCTTGAGTTGGCGTTGTTCCAAGAGGGCCTGGCCTTTGACCCAGACATGGCTGACTTGTTCGCGGCCAGCCGCGTACACCACGTGGGAGATGGGGTCGAAGGCCGGCGCGGTTTCAATGGCGGACAGATCGATGGCGATCAGGTCCGCCTGCTTGCCGGCGACGATGGAGCCGACCTTGTCGTCGATGCCCAGCGCGCGCGCGCCGTTGAGCGTAGCCATGCGGATGGCGGTGGCCGCCGGCACCGAGGTGGGGTCCAGCGTGCCCACTTTGGCCAGCAGCGCCGCCAGGCGGGTTTCCGCCAGCATGTCCAGCTTGTTGTTGGAGGCGGCGCCGTCGGTGCCTATGCCCACGGCGATGCCGGCTTGCAGCATCTTGGGAATGGGAGCGATGCCGGAGGCCAGCTTCATATTGGACGACGGGTTATGCGCCACCGATACGCCATGCTTGGCCACCAGTTCGATTTCCTCATCGTTCAGGTGCACCATGTGGGCGGCCACCAGCCGCGGCGACAGCAGGCCCAGTTGCTGCAGGCGCGCCAGCGGGCGCTGATGGTGTTCCTTGACGCTGTTGCCGACCTCGTCCGCGGTTTCGTGGATGTGGCAGTGGATCAGCATGTCTTCCTGTTCCGCCAGCGTCACCACCTTGGCGAAGGTGTCGTCCGATACGGTATAGGGCGCGTGCGGCGCCAGCGTGAAGGTGATCAGCTCCTCGCCCAGGAACTGGCGGCGCTCGGCCAGCGATTTGCTGATGTAGTCGTCGGCATTGCTGGCGTAGTTGGTGGGGAACTCCAGGATGGAACAGCCGACGAAGGTACGCATGCCGGAGGCCAGGCCGGCACGCGCCATCGCGCCATGATAGAAGTACATATCATTGATGGTGGTGGTGCCACAGCGGATCATTTCCCCCATTGCCAGCAGCGCGCCGTCGAACACGAAGTCGTCACGCACATGCTTGCCCTCGGCCGGCCAGATATGGTTGGTCAGCCAGTCCATCAACGCCTTGTCGTCGGCCATGCCGCGCAACAGCGTCATCGCGGAGTGGCCATGCAGATTGATCAGGCCAGGCATCAGCACATGATTGGGCAAGTCCACGCGCTGATCCGCTTCCAGCGCGCTGGCTTGGTTAGCTGGAATAATCGCGGCAATCCTGCCATCCTTCAAAGCAATGGCGTGGTTTTCCAGGATTTCACCATCTTTCTCTACAGTGATAATCCAGCGGGCGGTGATAATTTTGTCATAACGGGACTGGGACATGGGGCAATCCTGGCGCGATTTGAAGTGTGGTGGATTGTAGGCCGAGGCTAATGGCAAGGCAATGATGCAAGCCGTCGCGCAAGGCAGACGCAAGGCTTGTTTCAACCGGGCTTGACATCGCGATGACTAGTGAATATTCCAGCATTTTGCGGTGATTATCCGGTGTATACTTTTGAAAATATGAACAACTGACGCATGGGCTCAAATTGCCTGCGGCTAATGGCGAGCGATAATAAACGCAAACATGGCACACCACGCTGACGATAAATCCACAGCCAGTACCGGCCTTTCCCTTAGGGCTGTCTTTCTCATCGCCGTGGTGCTGGGCTTGCTGATTCCCGCGTCCATCATTAGCTATCTGAGCTTCAATATTCAACGGGACGCGCTGACCGCGCAATTGGAAACCGACCAGAAGCGCTTGCTGGACATCGTGGCGCTGGGCATGCAGGAGCCCTTGTGGAATCTGAGCCGCCAGGCCGGCAATCCGCTGATCGCCTCGGTGATGGAAGATGCCCGCGTGGTGTCCATCCGCGTCACCGATACCCAGTCCAATCAGATATTCCTGTCATCGGTGCGTGCCGAGCGCCGTATCGGCAGCGTGTCCTTCGTGGAAAAGCCGGTGATTTACCGCGGCGAGGAAATCGGCCAGGTAACGCTGGAATTCGATAATGAACACCTCGCGATCGCGCTGAATAATCAGATCAAGAACATCTTGATGATTCTGGTGGCGCAGCTGGTGTTGTCCATCCTGCTGATCATGAGCATTCTGCATTCGCGCTTCCTCAGCCCGATGAAGGCGCTGACCGAGCAGGCGCGGCTGCTGGCGGAGTTGAAGCTGGACCGGCCATTTGAATGGCAGCGCCGCGATGAGATCGGCCACCTGGGCAAACACCTGGAATGGACGCGCGCCGAGCTCAAGCGCTTGCTGGACGAATTACGCGCCAAGACGTTGGCGCTGGAGGCGGACATTTCCCGCCGCCGCGAGGTGGAGGACGCGCTGCGCCGTTCCGAGAACAAATACCGCGAGTTGTTCTGGTCCAACCTTGATGGCATCGTGATCAGTTCCTTGGACGGCCAGGTGATAGACGCCAATCCGGCCTTCCTCAATCTGATGTGCTATAGCCTGGACCAGCTCAAGCTACAGAATTTCTGGACCCTGGTGGGACAGGAGAGCGAGGCGCTGGAGCGCTTCAATCTGGACAACAAGGTGCTGCGCTTCGGCTATTGCGACGAGTTCGAGGCCACTTACATCAACCGCTTCGGCAATCCGGTGCCGGTCAGCGTCAAGACCGTGGCGATGCGCGACGCCTTCGGCCGCATCAACGCGGTATGGCGCATGGTGCGCGACATCTCCGAGAAGCGCGCGGCGGAGGAGAGGGTGCAACTGGCGGCCAAGGTGTTCGAGAACACCGTGGAAGGCATCATGATCACCGATGCCGACAAGCGCATCCGCAGCGTCAACCGCGCCTTCACCGAAATCACCGGCTACACCCAGCACGAGGTATTGGGGCAGAAGACCAGCGTCTTGTCCTCCGGACGTCACGACCAGCCGTTCTACGAGCAGATGTGGCAATCGATCGCCGACCACGGCTCCTGGCAGGGCGAATTGTGGAACCGTCGCAAGAACGGCGAAGTGTTCCCCGAGTGGCTGGCGATCAACGCGGTGCGCAACAGCCTGGGTGAAGTCACCCATTACGTGGCCATTTTCAGCGACCTGACCGAACGCAAGGCCGCCGACGAGCGCATCCAGTTCCTCGCGCATTTCGACGTGCTGACCAGCCTGCCCAACCGCGTGCACATGCAGGACCGGGTGGAACTGGCGATCCACAACGCCGGCCGCGATAATGAGCGGCTGGCCTTGCTGCTGCTGGACCTGGACCGCTTCAAGACCGTCAACGAGTCGCTGGGCCATACCGCTGGCGACACCCTGCTGCAAGTGGCGGCGGATCGCATCAAGGGGGTATTGGGGCCGGGCGAGATGCTGGCGCGCCAGGGTGGCGACGAATTCATCGTATTGTTGCCGGTGATCTCCGATCCCGGCGAAGCGGCGTTGGCGGCGGAGCGCATCCGCGATGCCTTCTCCGCCTCCATCGAGCTGCATAACCATGTGATCACCATCACGCCGTCGATAGGCATCAGCGTCTACCCGGACGACGGCCGCGATTACGAAACCCTGGTGCGTAACGCCGACGCGGCGATGTATCACGCCAAATCCTCCGGCCGCAACAGCTACAAGTTCTACACCGCCGACCTCAATGCCCGCGCCCGTGAAATCCTGGCGATTGAAAGCCAGCTGCGTTTCGCGCTGGAGCGCGAGGAATTCGTGCTGCATTACCAGCCGCAAGTGGAAATGGCCAGCGGCCGCATCATCGGCGCGGAGGCGCTGATCCGCTGGAACCATCCATCGTTGGGCGTGCTGGGGCCGGTGCGCTTCATCGAGGTGGCGGAAGAGCGCGGCTTCATCGTGCAGATCGGCAATTGGGTGATAGGGGAGGCCACGCGCCAACTGGCGGCCTGGCGCAGCCAGGGCCTGCCGGAGCTGACGCTGGCCATCAATCTGTCCGCGCTGCAGTTCCGCCAGTCCGACCTGGCGGATCAGATCACCTCGGCGCTGGCCGTCAATGGCTTGCCCGGCCATGCGCTGGACATCGAGGTGACCGAAAGCGTGGTGATGGAAGACGCGCAAGCCACCATCCAGGCGATAGACAATATGAAGAATATGGGCTTGAAGCTGTCGATCGACGACTTCGGCACCGGCTATTCCAGCTTGTCCTATCTGAAGCGTTTCAAGGCGGACAAGCTGAAGATCGACCGCTCCTTCGTGCGTGACATTCCGCACGACGCCGACGATACCGCCATTGCCCGCGCCATCATCAATATGGCCAAGAACCTGAATATGAAAGTGGTGGCGGAAGGGGTGGAGACGATAGAGCAATGGCACTTCCTGCAGCGCGAGGGCTGCGAATACGTGCAAGGCTATCTGATTGCCCGGCCGCTGCCGGCGGACGAGTTCGTCAAACTGTTGGCACAGGACAGCCTGCTGCCGCAGGAATAAGGCCGGCCGCGCGCCATGCGTCTCATCCGCCGCGCTGTGCCGCGGCGGCTTGTCTCAGATAGTCGATGAATACCCGCAGCTTGGCCGGCTGATGCAGATGGTGCGGGTAATACAGGTAAAACGCCTCAGCCGGAGGCATCCATTCCTCCAATACCGCGCTCAGGCGGCCATCCGCCAGATAGGGCTGGGCCATGGGTTGTGGCAGATACGCCAGCCCCAGTCCAGCCTGCGCGACGTGCAGCGCCGCCAGGCTGTCGTTGGCGGTCAGCGGTCCTTGCACCGCCGCCTCCAGCGGCCGGCCGGCCTCGACGAACTGCCAACGATACACCTGGCCGCTACCGGAGAAACGGTAGCGCAGGCAGTCATGCTGCTGCAGCTGGGCCGGATGGGCGGGAACGCCCCTGGCTTGCAGATAACCGGGGCTGGCCACCACGCAAAAGCGGATGGGCGGGCTGACCGCTACCGCCTGCATGTCCTGCTGCAGGCTTTCGCCAAAACGCAGCCCTGCGTCCAGACCGTGGGCGACGATATCCACCAGGCTGTTGTTCACATCCAGCTCCAGCTTCACTTGCGGATAAGCGCGCATAAAGCCCGGCAATAGCGGATACAGCAGCAGGGCGGCAGCGGTGTGCGGCAGCGTCAGTTTCAGCGTGCCGCTGGCCTGGCCCTGCCATTGGCGCGCATCGTCGAGCGCGCCGTCCAGTTGTTCCAGCAAGGGTGTTACCCGTGCCAGCAGCGCCTGGCCGGCTTCGGTCAGGCCCACCCGGCGAGTGGTGCGGTTCAACAGGCGCACGCCCAGTTGCGCTTCCAGTTGGCGCAGCGTCTGGCTCAGCGCCGAAGCGCTGATCTCCAGCTGCGCGGCGGCGCGGGTGAAGCTGCCGTGCCGGGCGATCAGGCGGAAGGCTTGCAAGGCATGTAGTGAGGCTTGGCTCATTATGAAGATTTCCTACGCAATGAATGCAGATTAAGCCCATTTTTCCGTGGGAGGCAAGCGTCTATGCTTCAGGCATCTTCTCCGACCACCAAGGATGACTGACATGAAGCAACGCATGCTGGGCCGTAACGGCCCCTCCGTTTCCGCTTTGGGCTTGGGCTGCATGGGCATGAGCGCTTTCTACGGCGCGCATGACGACGCGGAATCGCTGCGCACGCTGAATCACGCGCTGGATCGCGGCGTCAATCTGCTGGACACCGCCGATATGTACGGCCCTTACCGCAATGAGGAATTGCTGGCGCAGCTGCTGAAGTCACGCCGTAGCGAGGTGGTGCTGGCGACCAAGTTCGGCATCGTGATGGACTCGGCCAGTCCGGCGGCGCGCGGCGTCAACGGCCGTCCGGAATACGTGCGCAGCAGCTGCGAAGGCAGTCTCAAGCGGCTGGGCGTCGATGTCATCGATCTCTACTACCAGCACCGGGTCGATCCAGAGGTGCCGATAGAAGATACCGTGGGCGCGATGGCGGAGCTGGTTCGCGCCGGCAAGGTCCGTTATCTGGGCCTGTCCGAGGCCGCGCCCGACACCTTGCGCCGCGCGCACGCGGTCCATCCCATTCATGCGCTGCAAAGCGAGTATTCCTTGTGGACACGAGACCCGGAGCAGCAGGCGCTGGTCTTGTGCCTGGAGCTGGGTGTCGGTTTCGTCGCTT
The DNA here is from genome assembly GCF_001043555.1 of Chromobacterium sp. LK1. Classification (NCBI taxonomy): domain Bacteria; kingdom Pseudomonadati; phylum Pseudomonadota; class Betaproteobacteria; order Neisseriales; family Chromobacteriaceae; genus Chromobacterium; species Chromobacterium sp. LK1. The sequence goes on from NZ_LDUI01000045.1 coordinate 24,675, forward strand.
ACAGCCCGCTGGGGCGTGGTTTCTTGACCGGAGCGATCAGGAGCCCGGACGATTTCGACGCCGATGACTACCGGCGCGGCAACCCGCGCTTTCAGGGCGACAATTTCCAGCGCAATCTGGCGTTGGTGGACAAGGTGAAGGTGATGGCCGCAGACAAGGGCTGCAGTCCGGCGCAATTGGCGCTGGCCTGGGTGTTGGCGCATGGCGAGCATATCGTCGCGATACCCGGCGCGCGCCGGCAGCGCAATCTGGATGACAATCTGGGGGCTTTGGAGCTGAGTCTGAGCCCGGCGGAGTTGGCGGCTATCGACGCGGTGTTTCCGCCGGACGCGGTCAGCGGGTTGCGCTACGCCGAAACCGTGATGGCCATGGTGCAGCGCTGAGCGCGCGGCGGCCCGTCGCAGAGACGGGGCCGCCGCCGGGTTGGGCGCGAGTTCACGATCATGGGGCGAGGCAAGGCCTTGTGGTTGAAGACGCGCTCACCTCGTCATGTCTGACGACGCGCAGCGGATCGTAAACCGGCTCTTAGTGGTCGCGCCGCCAGTCCTGGCGATCCCGCTCATGGTCGTGGCCATGGTCGTGCTCGTCATGCCAGTCGCGGTGATCGCGATCCTTGTCGTGGTTCTTGTCGCGGCCCTTATCGCGCTCATGTTCATGGCCGCGGTGGATGTCCTGGTAATGCGGCACATAGACCCGTTGGTACCAGTCGTCGCGGACGAAGTAGACCGGCCGGCCACAGGCGTTGTAGCGGCCGCAGTAGCGGCCCCATTGCTTGATATGCCCAGGCGGCACGCGCAGATAGATCGGCGCAATGGCCACGGGGGCGGGCTGGATGATCACCGGCTGCGGCGAGATCAGTTCCGGCACCGGAAAGCCGCCGATATTCAGCTGGCCGTAAAAGCCGGGCTCTCCGACACTGATGGATACGCCGGCCTGGGCCGGCATGGCGCTGAGCCAGGCGGAGGCGCTGAGCGCAGCGAAGACGAATAAGCGTTTCATGGCAATGTCCTTTTGTAGTACAAGCGAGTGTTGTACTGCCAATATCGTCCATCACTATTGCGCATGCGCGAATTTCAACAGATGAATTATGTATATTGTTGGCGGGAAAGGGGGTTTTGCAAACAAACGCAAAAACTTTCCGATCTTGACTGCGCGCGAGAGCGAGAAGCCCGATGATCCATTGGAGGAGCCCCTGCATTTCCCCTGTTTGAGGAGGTGGCGCGCTGCCCAGGTCTCAAACACCTCTTAAGAACCTGTTTACGATCTCGCGAGCTAAGAGCCTGTTCAAAGTCTCGCGAGCAAGGGCGAGACAAGGCGAAAACGAGCGAAAAAGCGGAATGTACAAGTGGTACATGAGCATTTTGAGCTTGGTTTCAACGCCGTATCGCCGAAGCGCAGCAGACTTTGAACAGGTTCTAAGGTGAGACAAGGTGAAAACGGCTGAGAAAGCGGAGTGTACATACGGTACATGAGCATTTCGAAGCCGGTTTCAACGCCCATTTCTATCCATCCCGCCGATGCGCAGCAGACTATGAACAGGTTCTTACGTCCTACAGGAAACGCTTTCATGCAAAAACTTCTGCAAATCCACTTCGATTTCTCCGGTCCTTTCGGCGAGGCTATGAGCAGCCAGTTGCGGGAGCTGGCGGCCTCCATCAATCAGGAGCCCGGTTTCATCTGGAAAATATGGACGGAGAATCAGGATAGGCGAGAGGCTGGCGGCATCTATCTGTTTGCCAGCGAAGAAACGGCGCAAGCTTATCTGCGCATGCACAGCGCCAGACTGAAGGCCTTGGGCGTTTCCGAGATGAGCGGCCGGATTTTTGATGTGAACGTGGCACTCAGCGAGCTCAACCATGCGGGCTTTGCACGCGGGCCGGAGCCGCTTGGGGCTGAGTAGCCGAGAGCTCGTGCCGAGGCCCTTGTCTGCGTTTGAAAAGTAGGGTACGGCAGAGGGGGAAAAGAAAAAGCCGCTCGCCGAAAGGCGGGCGGCTTTATCGTGCCGAAGGCTTTAGGCGCTTATTCCGGACGCATCTGCGGGAACAGGATGACGTCGCGGATCGACGGCGCGTCGGTCAGCAGCATCACCAGGCGGTCGATGCCGATGCCGCAGCCGCCGGTCGGCGGCAGGCCGTATTCCATCGCGCGGATGTAGTCGGCGTCGTAGTGCATCGCTTCGTCGTCGCCGGCGTCCTTCTGCGCCACCTGGGACAGGAAGCGCGCGGCCTGGTCTTCCGGATCGTTCAACTCGGAGTAGCCGTTGGCGTGCTCGCGGCCGACGATGAACAGTTCGAAGCGCTCGGTCAGGCCCGGCTTGCTGTCGGAACCGCGCGCCAGCGGGGACACTTCCACCGGGTAGTCGATGATGAAGGTCGGGTTCCACAGCAGGCTTTCGGCGCACTCTTCAAACAGCGCCAGTTGCAGGCTGCCCAGGCCAGGCGCCGGCGGCAGCTTGCCGCCCAGGCGCTTGATCTCGCCGGCCACCCAGGCTGCGTCGGCCAGTTGCTCGTCGCTGTATTGCGGGTTGTAGTGCTTGATCGCGCCGACGATGGTGAAGCGATCGAAGGGCTTGCCCAGGTCCACTTCCTTGCCTTGATAGCTGACGGTGGTGGAGCCGCAGGACACCAGCGCGCATTCGCGGATGATGGTTTCGGTCATCTCCATCATGCGCTGGTAGTCGCTGTAGGCCTCGTAGAACTCGATCATGGTGAACTCGGGGTTGTGGCGCGTGCTCATCCCCTCGTTGCGGAAGTTGCGGTTGATCTCGAACACGCGCTCCAGGCCACCGACCACCAGGCGCTTCAGGTACAGCTCAGGCGCGATGCGCAGGTACAAGGGCATGTCCAGCGCATTGTGGTGGGTGACGAAAGGCTTGGCCGCGGCGCCGCCCGGAATCGGGTGCATCATCGGGGTTTCCACTTCCAGATAGCCTTCGCCCACCATCACGTCGCGCACCTTCTGGATGATCTTGGAGCGCTTGATGAAGGTCTGGCGGCTGTCCTCGTTCATGATCAGGTCGGCGTAGCGCTGACGGTACTTGGTTTCCTGATCGGTGATGCCGTGGAATTTCTCCGGCAGCGGACGGATGTTCTTGGACAGCAGGCGCACTTCGCTGGCCTGCACCGTCAGTTCACCGGTCTTGGTCTTGAACAGCACGCCCTTGATGGCGACGATGTCGCCCAGGTCCCAGTGCTTGAACTCGGCGTGTTGTTCTTCACCCACGCCGTCATTGGAGATATAGGCCTGGATGCGACCGCTGCCGTCTTGCAGCGTGGCGAAGCTGGCCTTGCCCATCACACGTTTCAACATCATGCGGCCGGCGACGGCAACCTCGATCTTTTCGGCTTCCAGCGCTTCCTTTTCCTTGCCGGCGTGCGCGTCCTGCAGGACTTGCGCGAAGTGGCTGCGCTTGAAGTCGTTGGGGAAGGCGATGCGCTGTTCGCGGATGCTCTTCAGCTTTTGGCGGCGTTCCGCCATGATCTGGTTTTCGTCCTGGCTGGGCGATGCTTGCTCGTGTTCAGACATGTTCACTCCGTAGTTCAATGCAATGGCTGTTGGCCGCCGCGTGGGCGACGGCGGCCGGGTTAAGCGGGTTTTAGGTTCAAACGCCCTGTTTCAGGCTGGCTTCGATAAAGCCGTCCAGGTCGCCATCCATGACGCCCTTGATATTGCCCACTTCGTAGCTGGTGCGCAGGTCCTTGATGCGGGACTGGTCGAAGACGTAGGAGCGGATCTGGTGGCCCCAGCCCACATCGGTCTTGGTGTCTTCCAGCGCCTGCTTGGCCTCGTTGCGTTTTTTCAGTTCCAGCTCGTACAGTTTGGCGCGCAGCATCTGCATCGCTTCGTCGCGGTTGCGGTGCTGGGAGCGGTCGTTCTGGCACTGCACCACGATCCCGCTGGGATTGTGGGTGATGCGCACGGCGGAGTCGGTCTTGTTGATGTGCTGACCGCCAGCGCCGGAGGCGCGGTAGGTGTCGACGCGCAGATCGGCCGGATTGATGTCGATCTCGAAGCTGTCGTCGACTTCCGGATAGACGAAGACCGAGGAGAACGAGGTGTGGCGACGCGCGTTGGAGTCGAACGGCGACACTCGCACCAGGCGGTGCACGCCCACTTCCGAGCGCAGCAGGCCATAGGCGTATTCGCCGCTGATCTTCAGCGTGGCGCTGGTGATGCCGGCCACTTCGCCTTCGGACTCCTCCAGCACTTCCACGCTGAAGCCCTTGCGTTCGGCGTAGCGGATATACATGCGCAGCAGCATGCCGGCCCAGTCCTGGGCCTCGGTGCCGCCGGCGCCGGCCTGGATGTCCAGGAAGCAGTTGTTCGGGTCCATCGGGTCGTGGAACATCCGGCGGAATTCCAGCTGCGCGAGCTTGGCTTCGGCGGTTTCCAGATCGGCCTGCACGGCCAGGATGGTGTCGTCGTCGTTTTCGGCGCGGCCCATTTCGAACAGCTCGGCGCTGTCGCCGACCATGGCGCTGATCTCGTCGATCACCAGCACCACGTCTTCCAGCTGTTTGCGCTCGCGGCCCAGTTCCTGGGCGCGCTTGGGGTCATTCCAGATATCCGGGTCTTCGGTCAGGCGGGATACTTCTTCCAGACGGTCTTTTTTACCGTCGTAGTCAAAGATACCCCCGGATGTCGGCGCCACGGGTGGCCAGGTCGTCTATCTTGGCCGCGATTTGGTTCAGTACTTCGACTTCAATCATGCTCAACTCCAAATGGCAGTCTGTTAAATATAGGCAGTCGGGAAATCGGGTCTTGATCAAAGACAAAAAAGCGCACCGTAAGGTGCGCTTTTGCTGAAAAGACTTGGGATGGATCAGCCAAACAGGTGAGCGATGGCGGCGCGCTCTTCTTCCAGTTCGGCCAGGGTGAAGTTCATCCGCTCGCGGCTGAATTCGTCGATTTCCAGACCTTGCACAATCTTGTATTCGCCATTTTCGCATACAACCGGGAAGCCGTACATCACGCCTTCCGGGATACCGTAGGAACCGTCGGACGGAATGCCCATGGTCACCCATTTGCCCTGGCTGCCCAGCACCCAGTCATGCACATGGTCGATGGCGGCGTTGGCGGCGGAGGCGGCGGAAGACAGGCCGCGCGCCTCGATGATGGCGGCGCCGCGCTTACCCACGGTGGGCAGGAATACATCGCGGTTCCAGGCTTCGTCATTGATCATGGCCTTGACCGGCTGGCCATCAATGCTGGCGAAGCGGTAGTCGGCGTACATGGTCGGCGAGTGGTTGCCCCATACCGCCAGCTTTTCGATGGCGGCCACCGGCTTGCCGGTCTTGGCGGCGATCTGGGACAGCGCGCGGTTGTGGTCAAGACGCAACATGGCGGTGAAGTTTTTCGGATTCAGGTCCGGAGCGGACTTCATCGCGATCCAGGCGTTGGTGTTGGCCGGGTTGCCCACCACCAGCACTTTCACGTCGCGGGCGGCGTGGTCGTTCAGCGCCTTGCCCTGCACGGTGAAGATGGCGCCGTTGGCTTCCAGCAAGTCCTTGCGTTCCATGCCCTTGCTGCGCGGACGGGCGCCCACCAGCAGCGCGACCTTGACGTCCTTGAAGGCAACGTTCGGATCGTCGGTGGCGACCATGCCGGCCAGCAGCGGGAAGGCACAGTCTTCGAGTTCCATCATCACGCCCTTGAGCGCGGTCTGGGCTTGCGGCAGGTCCAGCAATTGCAGGATGACCGGTTGATCCTTGCCGAGCATTTCGCCACTGGCAATGCGGAACAGCAGGCTGTAGCCGATCTGGCCGGCTGCGCCGGTAACGGCAACGCGAACGGGAGCTTTCATTGGCGGACTCTCCTTTGATGTATCCGATAATGATGATAGGCAGATATTGCTCTGCAGCATTGAATGCTTTTGTGCGGCTGAGTGTATCACGGAGTATAGCCAATGTGGGGGTGTAATCCTCATCAGAAAAGCTGATAGCCGCTTCAAAGTCTTATGTCTTATATAAGACTTGTATTTACGCTTGATTTGTTTGGTGATATAACAGAGAACATGACAGATCGACCGCTGCGTAGACAGCCACTGTACAGCCAGATTCGGCAGTTGCTGCAACGCAGGATTGGTGATGGCGAGTGGCAGGAAAATGATGCGCTGCCCAGCGAATGGGAGCTGGCCGCCGAACTGGGCGCAAGCCAGGGCACGGTGCGCAAGGCCTTGAGCGAGCTGGTGGCCGACGGCCTGCTGTATCGCGAGCAGGGCAAGGGCACTTTCGTGGCGCCGGCGCCCAGCGAGTGGGGCGATGGCCTGATGCTGACGCCGGGCCTGTTCAATGAGCAGCCGGATGATCTGGCGCGAGAATTTCTGGGTATTTCCCGCGGCAATGCCAGCGATGATATGGCGGCGGCGTTGCGGATGCGGCGCGCGGCGCCTTTACTGAGAGTTCGGCAGCTGTGGCGCTGGCACGGTATTCCGGTGGCGGTGGACGAGGCCTTTCTGCCGGCGGATGAGTTCGATGGACTGGACGCGCGCTGGTTGCGCGGTTCGTCCGGCGTGTACCAGGCGCTGCAGCAGCGTTTCGGCATCCGCCTGAAGGTGTTGTGCGAGCAGTTTCGCGCGGTGATGCTGCCGCGCGAGGAGAGCGCGCTGCTGGGCGTTACCGGCATGGTGGCCGAGGTGCCGGCTTTGAGCCTGGTGCGGATTTCCGGCTCCATGGATGGAGCGCCGCTGGAGTGGCGGCAACGTTATTGTCTGACCCACAATTGGGCCTATACCGCCCGCCGAGCTTGAAGCGGCGGGCTTTTGAAGCAGTATCGCCAGACTGGCGCGCGGCAAAAAACGGGCCGCGGCCGGTCTAGTTTTGCTAGAATCCCCGGGTCATATTGCACCGCGATATTCCTGGTGCGGCATGAGCGGTAATGATGGGTATCCAGCCATAACAACAACGGAGCCCCTCAAGCGGGCGGTCTCGAAGCGGACCGTCTGTTGTGTAACCTCTTGGTTCTAAAAACATCCAAGGAAGCCATATGCAGAAGCAACGTCCAAAGCACCTGGATCTGGCCAAGATCAGATTGCCGATTCCCGGCATCGTCTCGATCTTGCACCGGATCAGCGGTGTTGCGCTGTTCTTTTCTCTCCCACTGTTGATTTACCTGCTGCACGGTTCGCTGAGTTCGGCCGAATCGTTCGAAACCTACCGCGCCGTGGTCGGCCACCCGCTGATGAAGCTGGTGCTGCTGGGCCTGTTGTGGGCTTATATGCACCACTTCTGTGCTGGTATCCGTTTCCTGTTCCTTGATATTCACAAGGGCCTCGAATTGCAAACCGCCCGCGCCACCGCCAAGACCGTCGTGGCCGTCAGCCTGGCGCTGACCGTGGTTCTGGGAGTCGCTCTATGGTAAATCGCAATGTCGTCGGCGCCGGCTATGGCCTGCGCGATTGGATTATGCAGCGCGTGACCGCGGTGATCATGCTGATCTATACCGTGGCTTTGGCTTTGTTCCTGCTGACCATGCCGTCCGGCTACGAAGGCTGGAAAGCGTTCTTCGGCCAGGTCTGGGTGCAGGTGCTGACCCAGGTGAGCCTGACCGCGCTGTTCCTGCACGTCTGGGTGGGCATCCGCGATCTGTGGATGGACTATGTGAAGCCGGCGGGCACCCGTCTGGCGCTGCATGTGTTCACCATCGTCTGGCTGGTTTCCTGTTTTATCTATTCCGTTAAAGTGGTCTGGGGGCTGTAATGGGTATTCCTGTTCGTCATTTCGACGCCGTTATCGTTGGGGCAGGCGGAGCAGGCATGCGCGCGGCCCTGCAATTGTCCGAGGCCGGCCTGAAGACAGCGGTGCTGTCCAAGGTGTTCCCGACCCGTTCCCACACCGTGGCCGCCCAGGGCGGCGTGTCCGCTTCGCTCGGCAACTCCGAGGAAGATCATTGGCACTGGCATATGTACGACACCGTCAAGGGGTCGGACTGGCTGGGCGACCAGGACGCCATCGAATTCATGTGCCGCGAAGCGCCCAAGGTGGTGGTGGAGCTGGAGCACTTCGGCATGCCGTTCGACCGTAATGCCGACGGCACCATTTACCAGCGCCCGTTCGGCGGCCATATGTCTAATTTCGGCGAGAAGCCGGTGCGCCGCGCCTGCGCCGCCGCCGACCGCACCGGTCACGCCATGCTGCACGCGCTGTACCAGCGCAATGTGCGCGCCAACACCCATTTCTTCGTTGAATGGATGGCGCTGGATCTGATCCGCGATGCCGAAGGCAATGTCCAGGGCGTGATCGCCATGGAAATGGAAACCTCGGAAATCGTCGTGTTCCAGGCCAAGGCCACCTTGTTCGCCACCGGCGGCGCCGGCCGCATCTTCTCCTCGTCCACCAATGCCTTCATCAATACCGGCGACGGCCTGGGCATGGCCTCCCGCGCCGGCATCCCGCTGGAAGACATGGAGTTCTGGCAGTTCCACCCGACCGGCGTGGCCGGCGCCGGCGTGTTGATCACCGAAGGCGTGCGCGGCGAAGGCGGCATTCTGCGCAATGCCCAGGGCGAGCGCTTCATGGAGCGCTACGCGCCCAACGCCAAGGACCTGGCGTCCCGCGACGTGGTGTCGCGCGCGATGGTGACCGAGATCAACGAGGGCCGCGGCTGTGGCCCGAACAAGGATCACGTGCTGTTGGATATCACCCACCTGGATCCGGAAGTGATCATGTCCAAGTTGCCGGGCATCCGCGAGATCTCGATCAAGTTCGCCGGCGTGGACCCGATCAAGGCCCCAATTCCGGTGGTGCCGACCTGCCATTACCAGATGGGCGGCATTCCCACCAACTACCACGGCGAAGTGGTGGTGCATGGCGAAAAAGTGCAGGGCTTCTACGCCGCAGGCGAATGCGCGTGCGCGTCGGTGCACGGCGCCAACCGCCTGGGCACCAACTCGCTGCTGGACTTGCTGGTATTCGGCAAGAGCTCGGCCAACTCGATGATCGAGTACATCAAGCAGCATCCGGAAGACCTGCCGGAACTGGCGTTGGCCGATGTCGAGCGCTCCGTCGCCCGCGTCGAGCGCCTGAACACCCAGACCGGCGGCGTGCAAGTCAATGACGCGCGCGAGGCGATGCAGCGCACCATGCAGGCGCACTGCGGCGTGTTCCGCTTCAAGGACATGCTGGCCGAAGGCGTGGAGAAGATTCTGGAAGTGGAGAAGATGGTGCAGCGCACCGAAATCTCCGACAAGTCCAATGTCTTCAACACCGCCCGCATCGAGGCGCTGGAGCTGGAGAACCTGATCGAAGTGGCCAAGGCCACGATGATCTCGGCGAATGCCCGCACCGAGAGCCGTGGCGCCCATGTGCGCGACGACGCCAAGGACACCGAGGAAACCCCGAACGGCCGCGACGACAAGAACTGGCTGAAGCACACGCTGTGGTATCGCGAAGCCAACCGTCTGGACTACAAGCCGGTCAATCTGAAGCCGCTGTCGGTCGATACGATCGCGCTGAAGACCCGCTCCTACTAAGGGTGCCATCAAGATGACTACCGAAACCGTCAAATTCCGCATCTACCGCTACAACCCGGAAACCGATGCCAAGCCGTATATGCAGGACATCAGCGTGGACATGAACTCCACCGAGCACAAGCTCTTGGACGCGCTGGTCAAGCTGAAGGTGAAGGATGACACGCTGAGCTTCCGCCGCTCCTGTCGCGAAGGCGTCTGCGGTTCCGACGCGATGAACATCAACGGCAAGAACGGTCTGGCCTGCCTGACCGACTTCCGTGATCTGAAACAGCCGATCGAGCTGCGTCCGCTGCCGGGCCTGCCGGTGGTCCGCGATCTGATCGTGGACATGACCCAGTTCTTCAAGCAGTACCACTCGATCAAGCCCTATGTGGTCAACGACACGCCGCCGCCGGAGCGCGAACGCAAGCAGTCGCCGGAAGACCGCAAGGAGCTGGATGGTTTGTACGAGTGCATTCTGTGCGCGTGCTGCTCGACCTCCTGCCCGTCGTTCTGGTGGAACCCGGACAAGTTCGTCGGTCCGGCCGGCCTGTTGGCCGCCTATCGCTTCATCGCGGATACCCGCGACGAAGCCACCAAGGAGCGCCTGGACAACCTGGAAGACCCGTACCGTCTGTTCCGCTGCCACACCATCATGAACTGCGTCGACGTGTGTCCTAAGGGCCTGAACCCGACCAAGGCGATTGGCAAGATCAAGGACCTGATGGTCAAGCGTGCAGTATGAGCGCCTACGATCCGATTGAACTCAAGCGGATCCGTTGGCGGTCGCGGCGGGGCTTGCTGGAACTGGACCTGGTGCTGGAGAAATTCTTCGCCGGTCCCTTCGATCAGCTGACCCCCGTCGAGATTGAGGCTTATCGGCGGTTGCTGGATTTGCCCGATACCGATTTTCTGGATGTCGTCAGCGGCAAGGCCGATCTGGACGATCCGGAAGAAATGGCCATCGTGGCGATCCTCCGCTCGCTTTGACGGCTGTGCATCACCCCAATTACAACGACCATAAACCGACTGGGAGTATTGCTGTGGAAACTGATCGCAAAGTAACGCTCACATACAACGAGGGTAAGGACACTCTGGATCTGCCGGTCCAGAGTGGCACTTTGGGGCCGGATGTTGTCGACATCCGCACCTTTTCCAAAACCGGCATGTTCACGTTTGACCCGGGTTTCCTGGCCACCGCCAGTTGCGAGTCCGGCATCACCTTCATCGACGGCGACCTGGGCCAGCTCTACTACCGCGGCTACCCGATCGAGCAGCTCGCCGAGAAGAGCGACTACCTGGAAGTCTGCTACCTGCTGCTGAACGGCGAACTGCCGACCGCGGCGCAGCGCAAAGACTTCGAGCGCGGCATCATGCGTCACAATATGCTGCATGATCAGCTGATGAGCCTGTTCAAGGGCTTCCGCCGCGACGCGCACCCGATGGCGGTGATGGTGGGCGTGGTGGGCGCGCTGTCCGCCTTCTATCATGACTCGCTGGACATTTCCAATCCTGAGCATCGCCGCATTTCCGCGCATCGCCTGGTGGCCAAGCTGCCGACCATCGCCGCGCAAGCTTACCGCTACAACAAGGGCCTGCCGTTCTCCTACCCGAAAAACGGCCTGACCTACGCGGAAAACTTCCTGCACATGATGTTCTCCACTCCGTGCGAAGAGTACAAGGTGAACCCCGTGCTGGCGCGCGCGCTGGACCGCATCTTCACCCTGCACGCCGACCACGAGCAAAACGCCTCCACCTCCACCGTGCGTCTGGCCGGCTCTTCCGGCGCCAACCCGTTCGCGTGTATCGCCGCCGGCATCGCCTGCCTGTGGGGCCCGTCCCATGGCGGCGCCAACGAAGCCGTGCTGAAGATGCTGGACGAGATCGGCAGCGTGGAGAACGTGGCCGACTTCATGCAGGGCGTGAAGGACAAGCGTTACAAGCTGATGGGCTTCGGCCACCGCGTGTACAAGAACATGGACCCGCGCGCCTCCATCATGAAGCAGACCTGCGACGAAGTGCTGAACGAGCTGGGCCTGCACAACGATCCCAAGTTCAAGCTGGCGATGGAACTGGAAAAGATCGCGCTGTCCGATCCCTACTTCATCGAGCGCAAGCTGTACCCGAACGTGGACTTCTACTCCGGCATCGTGTTGTCGGCGATCGGCATCCCGGTGTCGATGTTCACCCCGATCTTCGCGCTGGCCCGCACCGTGGGCTGGATCGCTCACTGGAGCGAAATGATCTCCGACCCGGCGATGAAGATCGGCCGCCCGCGCCAGTTGTACACCGGCGCTCCGCGCCGAGACTTCACTGCGGTGGAGAAACGCAAGTAAGCAGGAACGAGGGTTGGCTGGAGCAGGGCTTCAGCCAGCCTTTTTTTCCGGCCCGAAGCCAGGGCCGGTCAAGGGCAGAATGTTATGGGAAGCACAACAACAAGTTTTTCCGATAGCGTTTTCCCCATGCAGCAACAGGGAGTCCGCGCCAGGGCGTAGCTGGCCGGATTCCGCACAGAAACGACAAAGGGTAGCCCCATGATGCAATCCATGTACAGCCATTCTTACCTGTTCGGTGGGAATGCACCGTTCATCGAGGAGCTGTACGAACAGTACCTCGCTGACGCCAATTCCGTTCCGAATGAGTGGCGCGACTATTTCGACAAGCTGGCGCAAGCGCCCGGCGCTGCCGAACGCGATGTGCCGCACATGCCGATCCAGGAATCCTTCATTCAGCTGGCCAAGAAGCCGGCCGCCGGCCAGCGCGCCAGCAGCGGGGCGGAATGGGAGACCATGCAAAAGCAGGTGGGGGTGCTGAAACTGATTTCCGCCTACCGCGTGCTGGGCAGCCGCCAGGCCAACCTGGACCCCTTGAAGCGCATGGATCAGGAACTGGTGCGCGAACTGGACCCGGCTACCCACGGCCTGACCGGCGCCGACATGGCGGTGCAGTTCAACGCCGGCTCGCTGGTGGGCCCGCAGAAAATGCCGCTGTCCGACATTCTGGCGCGCCTGAAGCAGACCTACTGCGGCAATATCGGCGTCGAGTACATGCACATCACCAAGTCGGATGAAAAGCATTGGGTGCAAAAACGCTTCGAGGGCGATCTGTCCACGCCGCGTTACGACGCGGCCAAGAAGCAGCGCATCCTGAAGCAGATCACCGCCGCCGAGACGCTGGAACGCTATCTGCACACCAAATACGTCGGCCAGAAGCGCTTCTCGCTGGAAGGCGGCGAATCCGCCATCGCCGCGCTGGATCACCTGATCCAGAACGCCACCGGCCAGGGTGTGCAGGAACTGATCATCGGCATGGCCCACCGCGGCCGTCTGAACGTGCTGGTCAACACCCTGGGCAAGCTGCCGCGCGATCTGTTCGCCGAATTCGAAGGCAAGGCCGCCCAGCAAATGGCCTCCGGCGACGTGAAGTACCACATGGGCTTCTCCTCCGACATCCCGACCGCCGACGGTCCGATGCACGTGTCGCTGGCGTTCAACCCCTCGCACCTGGAAATCGTCAACCCGGTGGTGGAAGGCTCGGTGCGCGCGCGTCAGGAACGCCGCAAGGACGCGGAACGCAAGACCGCGGTGCCGGTATTGATCCACGGCGACTCCGCCTTCGGCGGCCTGGGCGTCAACCAGGGCACTTTCAACCTGTCGCAGACCCGCGGCTACGGCACCGGCGGCACGATACACATCGTGATCAACAACCAGGTGGGCTTCACCACTTCGGATACCCGCGACATCCGCTCCACCATGTATTGCACCGACGTGGCCAAGATGATCGAAGCGCCGATCTTCCACGTCAACGGCGATGATCCGGAAGCCGTCTGCTATGTGATGCAGGCCGCGCTGGACTACCGCATGACCTTCAAGAAGGACGTGGTCATCGATCTGGTGTGCTATCGCAAACTGGGCCACAACGAGGGCGACGACCCGTTCCTGACCCAGCCGATGATGTACAAGAAAATCGCCAAGCATCAAGGCGTGCGCGCGATGTACGCCGAGCGCCTGGTGCAGGAAGGCGTGCTGAAGGCGGAAGAAACCGACGCGCAGATCCAGGCCTACCGCGACGCGCTGGACAAGGGCGAGCACGTAGAGCAGACCGCGCTGACCAATTACAAGCGCGAACACGCGCTGGACTTCAGCCAGTACCTGGGCACCCACTGGGCGCATCCGACCGACACCTCGCTGCCGCAGGCCGACATCCAGCGCCTGACCGACAAGTTCACCTCGCTGCCGGAAGGCTTCAAGCTGCACCCGACGGTGCAGAAAGTGCTGACCGCGCGCAAGGCGATGGCCGCCGGCGAGCAGAACGCGGACTGGGGCATGGCCGAGACCCTGGCTTACGCCAGCCTGGTGACCAACGGCTTCGGCGTGCGCCTGTCCGGCGAAGACTCCGGCCGCGGCACCTTCTCCCATCGCCATTCGGTGCTGCACGACCAGAACCGCGAGAGCTGGGACCAGGGCAGCTATGTGCCGCTGCGCAATATGTCCGACAACCAGGCCGATTTCCTGGTGATCGACTCCATCCTGAACGAAGAAGCGGTGCTGGCCTATGAGTACGGCTATGCCTGTTCCGCTCCGGATCAGCTGGTGATCTGGGAGGCCCAGTTCGGCGATTTCGCCAACGGCGCCCAGGTGGCCATCGACCAGTTCATTTCCTCCGGCGAGACCAAGTGGGGCCGTCTGTGCGGCCTGACCACCATCCTGCCGCACGGCTACGACGGCCAGGGCCCGGAACACTCGTCCGCGCGCCTGGAGCGTTGGCTGCAACTGTGCGCCGAGCACAATATGCAGGTGGTGATGCCGTCCGAAGCCTCGCAGATGTTCCACATGCTGCGTCGCCAGGTGCTGCGTCCGTACCGCAAGCCGCTGGTGATCTTCCTGTCCAAGCGCCTGCTGCGCTTCAAGGATTCGATGAGCCCGATCGAAGCGTTCACCAATGGCAGCTTCCGCCCGGTGATCGGCGACGCGGTGGTGCAGGATGCCAAGAAGGTCAAGCGCGTGCTGTTGTGCGCCGGCCAGGTGTATTACGACCTCGCCGCCGCCCGCAAGGAACGCGGTCTGGAGGACGATATCGCCATCGTGCGCATCGAGCAGCTGTATCCGTTCCCGACCGAGCAAGTGGCCGCCGAACTGGCGCGCTTCCCGCAGGCTCGCGAAGTGATGTGGGTGCAGGAAGAGCCGCGCAACCAGGGTGCCTGGTATCAGATCCGCCATCGTCTGGAAGGCCTGTTGGGCGCCAAGCAGTCGCTGTCCTTCGCCGGTCGTCCGTCGTCCGCTTCCCCGGCCGTAGGCTATATGAGCAAACACGTCGCCCAACTCAAGGCTTTCGTTGAAGAAGCCATGTCGGTCGCCAAATAACCACTGAATGAGTTCGAGGCAGCCGGAGGGCTGCCTCTACATGGAGAAGAACATGCTGATTGAAGTCACCGTCCCGCAACTGCCCGAGTCCGTATCCGAAGCCACGCTGATGAGCTGGCACAAGAAGGTTGGCCAAGCCGTCAGCCGCGACGAGAACCTGATCGACCTGGAAACCGACAAGGTGGTGCTGGAACTGCCGGCGCCCCAGGCAGGCGTGATCGTTGAAATCATCGTGGAAGACGGCGCCACCGTGGTGTCCGGCCAACTGATCGCCAAGATCGACACCGCCGCCAAGGCCGGTGACGTGGCTCCGGCCGCTGCAGCCGCTCCGGCTCCGGCAGCCGCTCCGGCGCCCGCCGCCGCTCCGGCTGGCGCCGCCGCGATGCCGTCCGCCGCCAAGCTGGCCGCCGAAACTGGCGTGGATCTGTCCAAGGTGGCCGGTTCCGGCCGCGACGGCCGCGTGCTGAAGGAAGACGTGCAGGCCGCCAAGCAAGCCGCTCCGGCCCAGGCCGGTCCGGTGATCGGTTCCGGCGCCGCGCTGTCCGCCACCCCGGCCGCGGTCAATGTCGCCGCCATCCTGTCCGACCGTCCGGAACAAAGCGTGCCGATGTCCCGCCTGCGCCAGCGCGTGGCCGAGCGGCTGATCCTGTCGCAGCAGACCAACGCCATCCTCACTACCTTCAATGAAGTGAACATGAAGCCGGTGATGGACCTGCGCGCTAAGTACAAGGATCGCTTCGAGAAAGAGCACGGCATCAAGCTGGGCTTCATGGGCTTCTTCGTCAAGGCCGTGGTCGCCGCGCTGAAGAAATACCCCATCGTCAACGCTTCCGTTGATGGTAACAACATCATCTATCACGGCTACTTCGATATCGGCGTGGCCGTGGGCAGCCCGCGCGGCCTGGTGGTGCCGGTGATCCGCAACGCCGACCAGCTGAGCCTGGCCGACATCGAGAAGCAGATCGCCGACTTCGGCAAGCGCGCGCAGGAAGGCAAGCTGACCGTGGAAGAACTGACCGGCGGCACCTACACCATCTCCAACGGCGGCACCTTCGGCTCGATGATGTCGACCCCCATCATCAACCCGCCGCAGTCCGCGATCCTGGGCATGCACGCCACCAAGGAGCGCGCCGTGGTTGAGAACGGTCAAGTGGTGGTGCGTCCGATGATGTATCTTGCCCAGTCCTACGACCACCGCATCATCGACGGCCGCGAAGCCGTGCTGAGCCTGGTGGCGATCAAGGACGCGATTGAAGATCCGGCCCGCCTGATCCTCGACTTGTAATCACCCGCGGCCGGGAGCGCGCTCCCGGCCTGTCTTGCGATGAATGGAGCTTGAATGCAGTTGCCCGACTGGTTTTACGGAATCGCCGCCATCCTGGCCGGCGTGGCCATAGGCTGGCTGACCTGGAAAAAACGCCGCAACGGCGTGCGCGAGGATCTGTACAGCCTGATCGGCAAAAGCATTCTCTGCCTGTTCATGATCGCATTCGGCATTCTGCTGCTGAAGGTCGGCAAATAGACCCGGCAGCCGGCGGGCCGCGCGCCCGCCACCGACCAAGGAAAACAAGATGAGCCAATCGTTTGATGTAGTGGTGATCGGCGGCGGTCCCGGCGGCTATGTGGCCGCCATCCGCGCCGCCCAGCTGGGTTTCAACACCGCCTGCGTGGACGCGTTCAAGAATCCGGAAGGCAAGCCGTCGCTGGGCGGCACCTGCCTGAACGTGGGTTGCATTCCGTCCAAGGCGCTGCTGCAGTCGTCGGAAAACTTCCACGCGGTACAGCACGACTTCGCCAAGCACGGCATCAGCGTGTCCGGCGCCAAGATGGACGTGGCGCAGATGATTGCGCGCAAGAGCGACATCATCACCAAGAACGCCGCTGGCATCAATTTCCTGTTCAAGAAGAATAAGGTCGCCAACATCCACGGCCTGGCCGCCTTCAAGGGCCGCCAGGGCGACAAGTGGCTGATCGAAGTCAGCGACGGCGGCAAGGTGGTGGATACCCTGGAAGCCAGCCACGTGATCGTGGCCACCGGCTCCAGCCCGCGCGCGCTGCCGGGCCTGGCCACCGACAACAAGCTGGTGCTGGACAATGAAGGCGCGCTGGCGCTGACCGAGGTGCCCAAGCGCCTGGGCGTGATCGGCGCCGGCGTGATCGGCCTGGAAATGGGCTCGGTTTGGAAGCGTCTGGGCGCGGAAGTCACCATCCTGGAAGCGATGCCGACCTTCCTCGCCGCCGCGGATCAACAGATCGCCAAGGAAGCCTTCAAGACCCTGACCAAGGACACCGGCCTCGACATCAAGCTGGGCGTCAAGATCGGCGAAGTGAAGGCCGGCAAGAAGAGCGTCACCGTCAATTACGAACTGAACGGCGAAGCGGTCAAGGCCGAGTTCGACAAGCTGATCGTGTCCATCGGCCGCGTGCCCAACACCCAGGGCCTGGGCGCGGACGTGGTGGGCCTGCAGCTGGACGAGCGCGGTTTCGTGGTGGTGGACGATCACTGCCACGCCAATCTGCCCAATGTCTGGGCGATTGGCGACGTGGTGCGCGGCCCGATGCTGGCGCACAAGGCGTCGGAAGAGGGCGTGGCCGTGGCCGAGCGCATCGCCGGCCAGAAGCCGCATGTGGACTTCGGCGTGATTCCGTGGGTGATCTACACTTCGCCTGAAATCGCCTGGGTCGGCAAGACCGAAGAGCAGCTGAAAGCCGAGGGCGTCGAGTACAAGAAGGGCAGTTCCGGCTTTGGCGCCAACGGCCGCGCGCTGGGCCTGGGCCAGGCGCAAGGCACGGTCAAGATCCTGGCCTGCGCCAAGACCGACCGCATCCTGGGCCTGCACATGATAGGCCCGATGGTGTCCGAACTGGTCAGCGAAGGCGTGGTGTCGATGGAGTTCAAGGCCGCCAGCGAAGACTTGGCGCGCATTGTCCACGCCCACCCGTCCTTGTCGGAAGTGATACACGAAGCGGCGCTGGCCGCCGACAAGCGCGCTTTGCACGGCTAAGCGTTGGCCGGGTCGTGTACAATCGCGCACGGCTCGGCAAAACGGCCCCCTCGGGGGCCGATTGACGGAGTGTGCGGCGGCGGCGCTTAGCCTGGGGGGTAAGCGCCGCGCGCCAGATACATTCAAGGTTTACACGCGACTCAAAGAAATTGGGCGTCGGCCTCGGCCCGCCATCCATTTCTCCGAAAGGAAACCATAGATGAACCTGCACGAATACCAAGCGAAAGAGCTGCTGGCCAAGTACGGCCTGCCGGTGCAACAGGGCATTCTGGCCGCTACGCCGGAAGAAGCCGCTGCCGCTTATGACAAACTGGGCGGCAAATTCGCCGTCGTCAAGGCTCAGGTGCATGCCGGCGGCCGCGGCAAGGCCGGTGGCGTGAAAGTGGTGAAAAGCCGCGAAGAAGCCGCCGAAGTGGCCAAGGGCCTGATCGGCAAGAACCTGGTGACCTACCAGACCGACGCCGCCGGCCAGCCGGTGAACAGCGTGCTGGTGTGCGAAGACATGTACCCGGTGCAGCGCGAACTCTACCTGGGCGCCGTGGTTGACCGCGGCAGCCAGCGCGTGGTGTTCATGGTGTCCACCGAAGGCGGCGTGGAAATCGAGAAAGTAGCCGAGGAAACCCCGGAAAAGATCATCAAGATCGAGGTTGATCCGCTGGTGGGCATGCAGCCGTTCCAGGCTCGCGACGCCGCGTTCGCGCTGGAACTGAAGGGCGAGCAGGTTGCCGCCTTCACCAAGCTGATGCTGGGTTCTTACAAGGCCTTCGTTGAAAACGACTTCGCCCTGTTCGAAGTGAACCCGCTGGCGCTGCGCGAAAACGGCCAGCTGGCCTGCGTGGACGGCAAGATCAACCTGGATTCCAACGCCCTGTACCGTCACCCGGAACTGCTGGCGCAACGCGACAAGAGCCAGGAGAACGAACGCGAAGTGAAGGCTTCCGAGTTCGACCTGAACTACGTGGCGCTGGAAGGCAATATCGGCTGCATGGTGAACGGCGCTGGCCTGGCGATGGCCACCATGGACATCATCAAGCTGAAGGGCGGCCAGCCGGCCAACTTCCTGGACGTGGGCGGCGGCGCCACCAAGGAGCGCGTGATCGAGGCGTTCAAGCTGATCCTGGCCGATACCTCGGTGCAGGGCGTGCTGATCAATATCTTCGGCGGCATCGTGCGTTGCGACATGATCGCCGAGGCCATCATCGCCGCGGTGAAGGAAGTGAACGTGACCGTGCCGGTAGTGGTGCGTCTGGAAGGCAACAACGCCGAACTGGGCGCCAAGATCCTGGACGATTCCGGTCTGAAACTGACTTCCGCCCAGGGTCTGAACGACGCTGCCGAGAAGATCGTCGCCGCCGTCAAGGCCGCTGCCTGAGACCCGCACTGAGCTGAGGAATACAAAATGAGCGTATTGGTAAACAAAGACACCAAAGTGCTGGTGCAAGGCTTCACCGGCAAGAATGGCACTTTCCACGCCGAGCAGGCGCTGAAAGTGGGCACCAAGGTCGTAGGCGGCGTGACCCCGGGCAAGGGCGGTTCCGAGCACCTGGGCCTGCCGGTGTTCAACACCATGAAGGACGCCGTGCGTCAGACCCAGGCCGACGCCTCGGTGATCTACGTGCCCGCGGCCTTCGCCAAGGATTCCATCCTGGAAGCCATCGACAGCGGCGTGAAGCTGATCGTCTGCATCACCGAAGGCGTGCCCACCCTGGACATGCTCTACGTGAAGAAGGCCGTGGACGAAGCCGGCATCCGCCTGATCGGCCCGAACTGCCCCGGCATCATCACCCCGGGCGAGTGCAAGATCGGCATCATGCCGTGGCACATCCACAACCCGGGCCGCATCGGCATCGTGTCCCGCTCCGGCACCCTGACCTATGAAGCCGTGGCGCAAACCACCGCTCTGGGCCTGGGCCAGTCCACCTGCATCGGCATCGGCGGCGACCCGATCCCGGGCACCAGCCACATCGACGCGCTGAAACTGTTCCAGGATGATCCGGACACCGACGCCATCGTGATGATCGGCGAAATCGGCGGTTCCGCCGAGGAAGAGGCGGCCGAGTTCGCCAAGTCCTACGTGACCAAGCCGGTGGTCGGCTACATCGCCGGCGTCACCGCGCCCAAGGGCAAGCGCATGGGCCACGCGGGCGCCATCATCTCCGGCGGCAAGGGCACGGCGGAAGAGAAGTTCAAGGCCTTCGAGAAGGCCGGCATCGCCTACACCCGCAGCCCGGCGGAAATCGGCAAGACCATGTTCGAGTTGCTGAAAAGCAAGGGCATGATCTAAGAAGCGGTTCACGATCTGCTGCGCTTGTTCTAGCGCGCGAGATCGTGGATGGATTCTAAGGCCGCAAACAAAACACCCCTGGCTGGCCAGGGGTGTTTTTTTATGCGCCGCCGTTCAGGCGTAGCGCGCGCAGACGCGGTCGAAAGGCGGCCGGTAGCGCGGATTGACGTAGGGCGCCACCAGGTAAAGCAGGCTGCGGCAGCCATCCTTCACCATGCGCTCCAGCTCACTGGGCGTGGCGGAGTGCTTGAGCGTGGTTACCCAGCCGGTCTGCACCATCTGGAAATGCTGGACCAGGTGAGCCAACTGCTTGTCGTCGCCCTGCAGCACTTCCTGTTCGCGCAAGCGGGCGAACAGCTGGGCCAGCTTGCCGGCCAACTGGCCGCGCGATAGCTGCTGGTGGTTTTCCGCCAGTTCCGGGTGCAAGTAGTACAGGCTGGGCATGCTCTTGGGCAGGAAGCGGAAGCTCCAGATGTGGCGCAGCGTTTTTTCCATCGCGCCCACCATCGCTTCTATCGAGTTGCTGTGCTTGAGCGCGGCGGACAGTTGTTCCGCCATGCCCTTGACGTAGCGCTGGTACAGCTCGCTGATGATCTCTTCCTTGTTGCGGAAGTGATAGTAGAGCTTGCCGGTGCTGATATTCATCCGCTCGGCGATATGGTTGGTGGTGATGACGCGCTCGCCCTCCTGATTGAACAGCTGCAGGCTGGCGTCGATGATGTGCTGAAAGGTTTGCGACCGCTCGCCGCTCTTACTCATATTGGCCCCTTTCTCTCGAATATCCAGGCGCTGACAGCCTTAAGCCGGCGCGCCCAGGCGCAAGTATCGCTCAAATCCGGGTGAAATTGTCACCATTAGGGCAAATTGTCGACGTTTTGTGGCGCTTCGACGTAGAAGAGCGCGTATCTGCATGATTTAAGGTGGAGCTTGATCGCAAATGCATGCCTCTCTCTGTTATTTGATTTAAAACATGCTCAAATATTTAAATACATTGTTATTTTTAACAATGCATGACATCTCGTATGACGGATAATAAGGCTTTTATCAGCAACGGCTTATCATGCGCTCCATCCGTCACAAGCTCACGCTGCTGACAGCGGTGTCCATTCTGGTCGCCACGCTCAGCATCACCATCACCGCCTGCCTGAATATCCGTTCCCATGCCTACCAAGAAGCGGAGCGCGAGATCAACCAGGTCGCCCAACTACAGGGCGGCTTCGTATCCGAATGGCTATCGGTCCGCAAGAACCTGATCAGCGCCAGCCTCAGCCACGCCGACGACGCACAGGTCAGCTACTACCTGCAGCAGCTGGCCAAGGGCGGTGGCTTCAATGTGATCTATGCTGGCAACGGCGTCACCGGCGACATGAAGTATTCGGTGCCGGGGCGTCCCAAGCCCAGCGCCGACTATCAGCCGGCGCAGCGCCCGTGGTTCCAGCAGTCCAAGGCCCAGGACGGCCTGATCGTCACTGATCCATACAAGGACTCGGAGCCGGAAACCAAGGACAAGCTGGTGATCACCATCGCCGACAAGGTCAAGGGCCAGGAGATCGTGGTGGGCGGCGACATCTTGATCGACAAGCTGGTCAAGTCGGTGCTGGACATCAAGCTGGCCGGCAAGGGCCATGCCTTCCTGCTGACCAAGCAAGGCAAGATCATCGCCTATCCCAAGCCGGGCAATGAGCTCAAGCCCATCGGCAGCGTGATTCCGGCGCTGGACGAGGCCGCGTTCGCCAGCCTGCTGCAAAGCGATCAGGCCAAGAGCGTGGAGATAGACGGCGGCGCCTATATGGTGGCCTTGCGTCCGATCGCCGGTTCCGACTGGGTGATGGGCGTGGCCGCGGACGAAGACGTGATCTCCTCCCAGGTCAACGGCATCATCTGGCTGATCGCCGGCGCCGTCGCCATCGTGTTGGTGGTGATGCTGACCTTCAGCTCCGCCTATCTGGGCCGTCTGCTCAAGGGCCTATTCCAGGTGCGCGACGCGATGCGCGAGATTTCCCAGGGCGAAGGCGATCTGACTCGCCGCATCGAAGTGGCCGGCGAAGACGAAGTGGCGCAGACCGCCGAAGCCTTCAACCAGTTCGTGCAGCGCCTGAACGGCATGTTCCGTGAACTGCGCGACGAAGCCGGGCAGCTGACCCAGGGCGTGATCGAAGTCAGCGGCGCGGTGAAGCGTCTGGCCGACGATTCTCATGTGTTGGCGGATATTTCCAGCTCCAACGCGGCGGCGATCGAAGAAGTGACGGTGAGCATTTCCCACATTGCCGACGCCACCCGCGAAACCGACAGCCTGGCGCGCAATACCGGCGAGCATTCGCGCGAGAGCGCCAACGATATGCAGCGCATCAGCAGCGAGATGTCGCGCACCAGCGAATCGGTGGGCGAGCTGTCCAGCTTGCTGGCCTCGCTGGAACAGCGCTCGCAGGAAATTTCCAAGATCACCAATGTGATCCGCGACATCGCCGACCAGACCAATCTGTTGGCCTTGAACGCGGCGATAGAAGCGGCGCGCGCCGGCGAACAGGGCCGCGGCTTCGCGGTGGTGGCCGATGAAGTGCGCAAGCTGGCCGAGCGCACCGGCCAGGCCACGGTGGAAATCAGCCAGATGGTGGAAAACATCCTGGGCGAAACCGGCAAGGCGGTGCAGAACATGAACACCACGGTTGGCGCGGTGGACGCCAGCGTGGACCTGACCGGCCAGGCGCGCGCGCGGCTGACCGCGATCGGCGACGCGATGCAGCAAGTGATAGACAAGATCGGCGACGTGGCGCTATCCACCAGCGAGCAGCACAACGCCACCACGGCGATGGCGCAGAGCACCGAGTCGATCAACAATCAGATCATCGACTCCGACGCCGCGCTGCAATCGGCGATGCAGACCTTGAGCGCCTTGAACGAGCTGGCGCGCGGGATGCAGAGCACCTTCAACCGCTTCCGTCTCTAAATCAGAGGATTGTCCGCGTAAAGAAACTCTTGCGTGGCCGCATGGTCAGTCATTCAACGCCGGTTCCGTTCAGGAGCCGGCGTTTTGTTATGCTACCGATAATGAAAACGGGGATTGAAGGATTTCGGATGAAGAGATGGATGATGATGTCGGCGCTGCTATTGACCGCCTGCGGCACTTTCCCGACCCAAGAAGGCTATGCGCAGAAGGCGTATTACTGGCAGGGCCGCGATGTGAACCAACTATTGGCGGAGTGGGGCGCGCCGCAGAAAACCCTGAAAATGCCCAATGGCAATATGCTTTACACCTATAGCAAGGAATTCACCCAGCGCGAGCCGCTGCGCGAAAACCGCGTGTACGAGCCGGGCGCCAAGGTGAGCTACAACGAGAACGGCCAGACCAAGACCATAGAAACGCCGGGGCGCTGGGTCAGCTCCGGCATGGTGGGCGGCGGTTCCACCCATTACAGCTGCACCACCAATTTCGTGGTCAATCCCAAGAGCCAGCTGGTGGAAACCGTCAGTTTCGACGGTAATAACTGCGTGGCGGTGCCGCGGCAGTGAGTTCCGGCCCCGCCTGCGGCGGGGCTGCGGAGATTTAGAGCATGTTCACGATCTCGACGGCTCGCGCCGCGGATCGTAACCGGCTCTTACTGGCCGGGCAGCTTCCATTCCCCCTTGCTGCGGAATGGCACTCGACCCATGCCGTTCAGGTCTTCCAGCGTGCCGTTCAGCTGGTATTCCAGCTTGCCGCCGTTGCTGGCCTCCATCGCCTTGCCGATCTGTTTCAGCCAGCCGGCCAGCGAGGTGTGCAATTGCAGCGTGATTAGGCCTTCGCCCAGCGCCGGCACCGCGATCGCCTGATTGCTGACTCCCGTGGCCAGCTTCTCGCCGGCCACGTTCAGTTCCAGCGTCATGCCCTTGGCGTTCAAGGCCAGGTTGTTGGGATTGCTGACCCGCAGGCTGACTTCGAAGCTTTGTTCGAACAGCGTGGTCTTGCCGGGCTTGACGTCGGCGATGCTGATCTGCGGTTTCTGATAGTTTAGCGCCGCGCAGCCGCTCAGCAGCAGCGCGAACAGGGCGATGCCCAGATATCGTTTCATATTCGGTTTTCCTTGGTTTGACTGGTTTTATTCCAAACCGCCCAGCACATCGCGTGTCACCGCCAGCCAGGCGCGCGCCGCGTGCGACAAGTATCCGTTCTTCTGCCAGATCAGCGCCAGATGCCAGACCAGCTTGGGCTCGGCCAGCGGTATCACATCGTAGGCGGCGCGGTCCAGCCGTTCGACGATGGAGCGCGGCAGCAGGGTGACGCCCATATGGGCGGAGACCAGCTCGACGATGAAGTCCCAGTGCGCGCTGCGTCCCACCACGTGCAGCGGCCGGCCCAGCTCGCGGAAGGCGTCGCTGACCCGGCGCGCCAGCGTGAAATCCTGCGGATAGAGCACGAAGGGCTGATCGGCGATCTGCTCCAGCCGCACCACGCTCTGACCGCGCCAAGGCGAGCCGGCCGGCGCCACCAGGCATAGCGGGTCGCGCACCACGGCGAACTGGTCGAAAGCCTGATTATCCACCGGCAGCACCGCCACGCCGATTTCCAGCTCGCCGCTGCGCACGCTGCTTTCTATCGCCAGCGCGCCATCCTCCACCATTTTCAGTTCGATCTGCGGGTAGCGCTGACGGAAGCTGCTGACCACCGGCGCGAAGAAGGCCACGCCCACCATCGGCGGTAGGCCGACCACCAATTCCCCGCGCTTGAGCGCAGACAAGTCGGACAGCTCGGTCTTCAACTGGTTCATCGCCGACAGCACGTCCAGGCCGCGCTCATAGGTGGCGCGGCCGGCGTCGGTGAGCCGGAAGCTGCGTCCCTCGCGCAGGATCAGCGGGCAGCCCAATTCCTCTTCCAGCTGGCGCACCATCTTGCTGATGGTGGGCTGGGTCACATAAAGGGCTTCGGCCGCCTTGGTGAAGCTGTGGCGTTTGACCACTTCGATGAAATAGCGCAGCGCGCGGATGTCCATATGTGCTTGTCCGGATCATGCATTCCAGATTGGAATGCGTGAAATAATTTTAATTCATTTTTTGAATGCATGTCGGCGCTCTATACTCGAAGCACTCCCTGTGTTGTGTAGTGGCTCAATCATGGCAAACCCGAATCTTTCCGCATTCAAGCAAGTGGCGCTGACCGTAGGTCAAGTGGCGCTGCTGAGCGTGGTGTGGATCGCGGCCAGCCAGTTGAGCAGCCATTTCCTGCCTGTGGTGCCCGCCGGCGTGCTGGGTATGTTCCTGGTGCTGGCGGCGCTCTGGCTGGGCTGGTTGCCGCTGGCCTGGTGCCGTAGCGGCGCCCGCTGGTTGTTGGCCGAAATGTTGTTGTTCTTCATTCCCGCCGTGGTGGCGGTGATCCAGTACCCGGACGTGATCATGGCCGCCGGGCTGCGGATCGTGGCGGTGATCGTGCTGTCCACCTTGCTGGTGATGGCGGTGACCTCCTGGGTGGTGGACAAATGTTACCGGCTGGAGGTCGCCATGCGCTGGCATGGCCGCCAGAAACAGGTGAAGACGCATGGAGCATGAGATTGCACTGGCCAGTCTGCTGATTACCGTTGTTTTGTACGGACTGGTCAAAAGGTTTTATCTGAAAAAGCGCAATTGGTGGAGCGCCCCGATTCTGGCGGTGCCGCTGTTGGTGATTGCGCTGGTGGTCCTGGCCAAGGTGCCGTACCGGGTGTATTTCGAAGACACCCGCTGGCTGACCTGGATGTTGGGCCCGGCCACGGTGGCTTTCGCGGTGCCGATCTACGAGCACCGCGCGATGATACGCCGGCACTGGCTGTCGCTGAGTTGCGGCGTGCTGGTGGGCATGCCGGTGGCGGTGTTCAGTTCGATCTGGCTGGCGCGTCTGTTGGGCTTGTCGGATTTGCTGCAGCGCAGCCTGGCGCCGCGTTCGATCAGCACCCCGTTCGCGCTGGCCACGGCTTCCGGTATCGGCGCCTCGCCGGATCTGACCGCGGTGTTCGTGGTGATGACCGGGGTGTGCGGCATGTTGCTGGGCGAAGTGATGCTGGCCTTGCTGCCGCTGCGCTCCAGCCTGGCGCGCGGGGCTCTTTTCGGCGCAGCCGCTCACGCGGCCGGCACCGCCAAGGCCAGCGAGCTGGGCGCCGAAGAAGGCGTGGTGGCCAGCCTGACCATGATGCTGGGCGGCTTGGCGACGGTGTTCGCCGCGCCGCTGATAGGTTTGTTGTTGTAGCTTTGTGTGTGTACTTGTTGTGACCCGCATACCCGTGGGGTGGCGTGCGGTGGTTTCTCCTCATCTCCCCAAACGAGCGTTGTTAGGGCCGACCCAGTGGGTTGGCCCCTTTTTTTGCCCATTCCGCTGCGCATGGACGATAAAAAACCCGGCCGGAGCCGGGTTGAGTATCTAGATCGTTCAGCCCATTTGCTGCGGCGTGATCATGATCTCCACGCGGCGGTTGCGCGCCTTGCCGCTGTCGCTGGCATTGCTGGCCACTGGCTGGGCTGCGCCGTAACCCATGGTGCGCACCCGCACCGAGTTGACGCCCTGGCCTTGCAGGTATTCGGTCACCGACTGGGCGCGTTTCTCCGACAAGGTCTGGTTGTAAGCGGCGGCGCCGCTGCTGTCGGTGTGGCCGGCCACGGTGATCGAGGTGTCGGGGAATTGCACCAGCACGCCGGCGATGTCGGTCAGCGGCTTTTGCACCTTGTCGTTCAACTGGTAGCCGTTGGTGGGGAAGGTGATATTGTTGGGCAGCGATAGCTTGAGCTGGTCGCCGATGCGCTCGACGGCGATCTGGCTGTTCTTCAGCTTCTCGCGCAGTTGTTTTTCCTGGTAATCCATATAGCCGCCGATGCCGGCGCCGATCGCGCCGCAAGCCAGCGCCGAATTGCGGGCGCCCTTGCCGCCATGGGTCAGCGCGCCCACCAGGCCGCAGGCCGCCGCCCCGCCCAATCCGTAAAGGGCGGTCTTGCTGATTTCGGTCTGGCCGGTCTGCGGATTGGTGGTGCAGGCGGACAGGGCCAGCGCGACCAAGGTCGCGACGGCGGTGGCGGGCTTGAACAAACGGGTCATTGCTTCTCCACGGAAGGATGATGAGGGTGCGGGTCCTGGCCGAAGGGCGTGTGGCAAACGCAGGGCTCGCCTTCGGACGCCTCCACCAGGGTTTGCAGAATGCCGCATTCTGCCACGGTATGGTGATCGTGGCAGCGGTCACGCAAGGCCAGCAGCTGCTGCTCCAGCAGGCGCAGGCTTTCCACTTGCTGATGCACCTTGCTGATCTGCTGGTCTATCAGTTGATTGATGTCGTCGCAGGCCAGCGAGGAGTCGGCCTTGAAGGCGGCCAGTTGGCGGATATCGGCCAGCGACATGCCCAGCGAGCGGCAATGCAGGATGAAATTCAGTTCGCCCAATTGTTCGGCGCTATAGCGGCGGTAGCCGGAAGCGCTGCGCTGCGGCGCGGACAGCAGGCCTTCGCGCTCGTAATAACGGATGGTTTCCACTTCGCAGCCGGTCTGGCGCGCCAGTTCTCCAATCAGCATCTCAGCTCTCCCGCAAGATACCCGTCGATAGGGCGGTGGCGGCGATTTGCCGCCGGATGAGAAAATTTTAGCAAAAAAACTTGACCTTGTAGCGACTACAGGGTTTGCAATGAGGCTATATTCATCCGAACCAGGGAGGCAATCATGTTCCATCCAGCGCAAAGAAAGCGGCGCGGGCTTGCGCCGCATGCCGGCCATGCTTCTTGCCGCGGCGGGGAGGGCAAGCCCGATCCGCGCGCGAAGGACGATTGCTGCGGCCACAAACTGGAGGCGGCGCTGCCGGCCCAGCCATCCGCCGCGCACGATCATGAGCACGGCCACAAGCACGACCACGACCACCAGCATGCGGGCCAGGCCTGCTCGGGCCACGACCACGGCGCGGAAGCGCCGCGCGCGGTGTCTTTGGGCGAGGGCGGCCGGCAGCAGGCGCGCTTGCACATCCAGGCGATGGACTGTCCGACCGAGGCCAAGCTGATTGAAAAAGCCTTGGGCGGTATGACGGGGGTGGCCGCGCTGGAGTTCAACTTCATCGAGCGGGTACTGCTGGTGCGTCACGATCTGCCCAATCTGGACGGGGTCAAACAGGCCATCGCCAAGGTGGGCATGAAGGCGGTGGAGCTGACGGACGCCTCTGCGCCGGTGGAACAGCCCAAGGCCTCGCGCCGCGGCAATTGGCTGCTGGCCTTGTCCGGGCTGGCCGCGGTGGGCTCGGAAGGCGTGGCCTGGCTCAGCGGCGCGGATCAGGGCTGGGGCAGCGCGGCGCTGGCCTTGGCCTCCATCCTGCTGGGCGGTATTCCCACCTTGAAGAAGGGCTGGATCGCGCTGTCCACGCGCACGCTCAATATTCATTTCCTGATGTCGGTGGCGGTGATAGGCGCGATGCTGATCGGCCAATGGCCGGAGGCGGCGATGGTGCTGTTCCTGTTCGCCATCGCCGAGCGGCTGGAAGCGATGTCGCTGGCGCGCGCCGGCGAGGCGGTGAAGGCCTTGATGTCGTTGGCGCCGGAAACCGCCTGGCTGCAAAGCGGCGGCGAATGGGTGGAACGACCGGCCGCCGAGGTGGCGCCGGGCAGCCGGGTGCGGGTGCGTCCGGGCGAGCGTGTGCCGCTGGACGGCCGCATTGATCAGGGCCATAGCGCGTTCAACGAAGCGCCTATCACCGGTGAGAGCCTGCCGGTGGACAAATCGCCGGGCGACGCGGTGTTCGCCGGCAGCATCAATGGCAGCGGCGTGGTGGAAGTGCTGACCACGGCGGCGGCCAATGGCAGCGTGCTGGCGCGCATCATCGACACCGTGCGCAATGCCCAGGCCAGCAAGGCGCCGACGCAGCGCTTCATCGACCGCTTCGCGTCGATCTACACCCCGGTGGTGCTGGTCGCCGCGCTGTTATTCGCCGTGGCCACGCCCTTGCTGGGTTGGCTGAGCTGGCACGAGGCGATCTACAACGCGCTGGTGATGCTGGTGATCGCCTGCCCGTGCGCGCTGGTGATCGCCACGCCGGTGACCGTGGTTAGCGCCTTGGCCTCGGCCGCCAAACACGGCCTGCTGATCAAGGGTGGCGCGCCGCTGGAAACGGCGGCCCGGATCGACGCGGTGTGCTTCGACAAGACCGGCACTCTGACCGAGGGCGAGCCGCAGGTGACCGGGGTGGTGGCGCTGGCCGACGCCGATCAGGATCAGTTGCTGCGTTGGGCCGCGGCCTTGGACGCGCATTCCACCCACCCGCTGGCCAAGGCGGTGCTGGCGGCGGCGAGCGCTCGCGGCCTGTCCTGGCCTGAGGCGGAGCAAGTCAGCGAGCAGGCCGGACGCGGCGTCAGCGGTCTGGCGGACGGCCGGAAGCTGGCCTTGGGCAGCAGCCGGCTGGCGCGGGAGCAGGGCGCGTTGAACGAGGCCCTGCAAGCCGAGCTGTCGCGGCTGGAATTGGCCGGCCAGGGGGCGCTGGTGTTGTTGGAGGGCGAGCGCGCGCTGGGCGTGATCGCGGTGGCCGACCGCGTCCGCGCGGAAGCGCCGGCGGCCTTGCGGCAATTGGCCAAGCTGGGCGTGGCGACGGTGATGTTGAGCGGCGACAATCAGCAAGTGGCGCAGGCGGTGGCGGCGCAGACCGGCATCATCGAAGCCCATGGCGGTTTGCTGCCTGAAGACAAGCTGGAGCGCATCATCCGTTTACAAAGCTCCGGCAAGACGGTGGCGATGGTGGGCGACGGCGTCAACGACGCGCCGGCGCTGGCCCGCGCCGACCTGGGCATCGCCATGGGCGCGGCCGGTTCCGACAGCGCGCTGGAAACCGCCGGCGTGGCCTTGATGGATGACAAGTTGGCCAAGCTGGCGGATCTGATCAGCCATGCGCGGCGCACCGCTCAGGTGTTGAAAGTGAATATCGCGGTGGCCTTGCTGACCAAGCTGGTGTTCTTCGCCTTGGCCATGTTCGGTCTGGCCAGCTTGTGGATGGCGGTGTTCGCCGATGTGGGCACCAGCCTGGTGGTGATCGCCAACGGTCTGAGGCTGGCGCGCGGCGTGCGCAAGGCGGAGTGATGGAAACAGCGCCTGGTTCTCAGGGCCTGTTCAAAGTCCCGCGAGCAAGAGCGAGACGAGGCGTTGTGGCTGAGAAAGCGGAATGTACGCGTGGTACATGAGCATTTCGAAGCCGTACTCACCGTGTAACGCTTCACGACGCGCAGCAGGTTTTGTACAGGTTCTCAGGCGTAGGTATCGATGTTGGACCCCAGCCCCGGGCCTTGCTGCTCGGGGCTGTTTATTTTCTGGCGCGCCTGCAGCGGGCTCATCCCCTGTTTGCCAGCCTGCTGCTGCATCAGCTCGATGCGCGCCTGCTGCTCCATTTGCGCGGCGGCGGCGGCGACTGATCGGTCCTGGCCGGAGGGATCGGCGGGCGCCAACGCCGCGCGCTGCACGGTCTGGGCATTGGCTATGGTTTCCTGCGGCGTGCTGCCGCGCGCGAGCCGGATGCTGACTTCGCCGCCTATCGCATATTGCTTGCCGTCCGGCCCTTGTTGGTAGCTATAGGTGGCGCCGCCGCCGGCCAGTGCGCCGCCGGCTGCCAAGTGGGCCTGCTCGTGCTGGCGCACATCGCTGTCGCGGGCCTTCAGTTCTTCCACCTGTTTTTGCTGCTGCTCGTCCAATGGCTTGCCGTCGATGCCGCGCGCGGCATTGGGCTTGGCTTGATCCGTCGGCTTCGACGCGGTATCGGTGTTGTCGGCGCGATTTCCGGACGCAGCCGCCGCCGCCACCGGCGTCGCGGCGCTGGCCAGGCTTTGCTGGCAGGCGGGACACTGGCAGTTGGGGCCATGGGCGGTCTGCAGCGCATAGCCGCCATAGGTCCCGTAGCTGGAGATTCCGGAAAGGCTCATGAATTCATGGTTTTAGCTTGATATTCATCAGTTTAGCCGCTATGGAAGGCTTTGGCCAAATCAAAGGCGCTCCCCGGCGGAATGGGCAAAAACTGTTTAAAACGGAGGGATGGGGGCACAATAGGCGGTTTCGGATTTTCTGGGAGCGAAACATGGCGCAGCAAGCGGAGCAGGCGAGTCAGCGTGAACTGGTGATGTCGGTGCTGATGACGCCGGACATGGCCAATTTTTCCGGCAATGTCCATGGTGGAGTGTTGCTGAAGTTGTTGGACCAAGTGGCTTACGCCTGTGCCAGCCGTTACGCCGGCTGCTATGTGGTGACGCTGTCGGTGGATCAGGTGCTGTTCAAGCAGGCCATCCATGTCGGCGAGCTGGTTACCTTCCTGGCCTGCGTCAATCACGTGGGGCGTACTTCGATGGAGGTGGGCATCAAGGTGGTGGCCGAGGACATCCAGAAGCGCACGGTGCGTCACACCAATAGTTGCTATTTCACCATGGTGGCGTTCGAGAACGGCAAGGCGGTGCCGGTGCCGCCGCTGACGCTGGAAACCGCGGAGCAGCAACACCGTTTCCGCGACGCGGAAATCCGCAAGAAAATGCGGATGGAAACCGAGCAGCGCATGCGCCAGGCGTCCAGCCAGGACGACGGCGATGCCTGAGGCGGCATTCACCCTATTGCATAGCGATCCCCGCTTTTATCTGTTGGACAAGGCGCCCGGCGTCAGCTTTCACCGCGACGGCGATGAGGCCGGGCTGATGGAAGCCGCGCGCGCCGTCCTGGGCGACGACGCGCTATGGCCGGTACACCGGCTGGACCGCATCACCTCCGGCTTGATCCTGGTGGCGCGCTCGGCGGAAACGGCGGCGCGGTTGGGCGAGGCCTTCGCCGGCCGCGAGATCGAGAAATATTATCTGGCGCTGTCGGACCGCAAGCCGGGAAAGAAACAGGGCAAGGTGGCCGGCGATATGGCCAAGGGCCGCGGCGGCGCCTGGCGCTTGCTGGCCAGCCAGCAGAACCCGGCGGTGACGCAGTTTTTCAGTTATTCGTTGCAGCCGGGCCTGCGTCTGTTCCTGCTGCGGCCGCGCAGCGGCAAAACGCATCAGCTTAGAGTGGCATTGAAGTCGCAATCGGCGCCGATACTGGGCGATGCGCTCTATGGCGGCACGCTGGCGGACCGCGGCTATCTGCATGCCTACGCTCTGCGTTTCGAGCTGGAGGGCGAGCGCTTCAGCTTTGTCTGCGCGCCCAGCCACGGCGAAGCGTTTGTGTCCGAAGTCTGCGGCGCGGCGTTGCGAGGCTTGGGCGAGCCCTGGGATTTGAACTGGCCGGCGGTGTGAGCGGCCGGCCGCGGCCTGCTTAGAACCTGTTTACGATCTCCGGAGCAATAGAGCCAGGAAAGCCAAGTGGATGAACTGCAAGCTGGTATTCAGCTTCCGCTCGCAGTTCTTCCACAGCCTTCTGCTCTTTTCCAACCATGCGAAGCTGCGCTCAACAATCCATCGTTTGGGCATCACCTTGAACGTATGCAACTCGCTTCTCTTGGCAATCTGTACCGTCACATACCCGCCCAGAATCTCCCGCACTCCCTGCGCGAAGGGCTGGCCCATGTAGCCGCTGTCGCACAGCAGGCTTTGC
>NZ_LDUI01000046.1:0-12021 GCF_001043555.1 Chromobacterium sp. LK1
ACTTCAGGAAGCATGCGCCATTGGCAGCCACTGCGGAGCAGGTACAGCACGGCACAAAACACCTCATACAAGTCCACTCGACGGGGACTTGTTCTCTTACGCGCGCTTTCCAGAAGTGGTCTGATCACTTCAAATTGTTCGCGACTGATATCGCTTGGGTAGCTTTTTCTCACCTCTATATTTTCTCACACTCTGCTCTACTCAGAGACTTTGAACAGGCTCTTAGAGGAACATGCCGCCGGAGGCTTCCACCCGCTGGCCGTTGACCCAGGCGGCGCCGTCGCGGAGCAGGGTGGCGATGGCGCCGCCGATGTCGTCGGGCCGGCCGACGCGGCCCAGCGCGGTTTGCGCGGCGATGTGGGCGTTGACCTGGGCGTTGTCGCGCACCAGACCGCCGCCGAAATCGGTTTCAATCGCGCCGGGGGCGATGACGTTGACCGCGATGCCGCGCGGCCCCAGTTCCTTGGCCAGGTAGCGGGTCAGCACTTCGACGCCGCCCTTCATCGCCGCGTAGGCGGCGTAGCCGGGCAGGGCGAAGCGGGTCAGGCCGGTGGAGACATTGAGAATGCGGCCGCCGTCGGCGATCAGCGGCAGCAGCGCCTGGGTCAGGAAGAACGGGCCTTTGAGCTGGATGTTCATCAGTTGGTGGAATTGCGCCTCGCTGGTGTCGGCGAAGGCGGCGTGGATGCCGATGCCGGCGTTATTGACCAGGAAGTCGAAGTCGGCGCGCTGCCATTGTTCGGCCAGCGTCTGGCGCAATTGAGCGGCAAAGGCGGCGAAGCCGGCGCTCTGACTGACGTCCAGCGCCAGCGCGGCGGCTTGGCCGCCCAGCGCCTGGATCACGGCGACCACCGCCTCGGCGTCGGCGGCGCGGCTCTGGTAGGTGATGACCACGTCCACGCCCTGGCGCGCCAGGTGCAGGGCCGCGCTTTTGCCCAGGCCGCGGCTGCCGCCGGTGATGACTGCGATCTTCTTGCTCATGGGAATCTCCTGTGTGGGGCGGGTGCAGGCTTGGACCCGATGAGCTCAGTTTATTGTATGGTTTTTGATAAACAAATATCGTTTTTTTAATTATAGTGTTCGTATCAATATAACAATTGAGCGGTGGACATGAATAAGCTGGAAGCGATGCAGATTTTTGTGCGGGTGGCCGAGCTGTCCAGCTTCACCCAGGCGGCGGATAGTTTGGGCCTGCCCAAGGCCAGCATCTCGGTGGCGGTCAAACAGACCGAGGCCTGGCTGGGCGCGCGCTTGCTGCATCGGACCACGCGCAAGGTGCAAATGACCCAGGACGGCCAGGCTTTCTACGAGCGCTGCAAGGATGTGCTGGCGGACATGGACGAGCTGCAAAGCATGTTCCAGCGCGGCGAGGAGGCGTTGGGCGGGCGGCTGAGGGTGGACATGCCCAGCGGCGTGGCGCGCTACCAGGTCTTGCCGCGGCTGGACGAATTTCTGCAGCGTCACCCGCGGCTGGAACTGGAACTGAGCAGCACTGACCGCAAGGTGGATATCGTGCGTGAGGGCTTTGATTGCGTGTTGCGGGTAGGGGGGCTCAACGATTCGAGCCTGGTGGCGCGGCCGCTGGGGCGTTTCCGCCAGCTTAATTGCGCCAGCCCGGCCTATCTGGCGCGCTACGGCGCGCCCGCCAGCCTGGACGATCTGGCGCGGCACCGGCTGGTGCATTATGTGTCCACCCTGGGCGCGCGTCCGGCCGGCTGGGAGTGCCATGACGACGGCGGCAGCCGCTGGCTGAGCATGACCGGCAGCGTCATCGTCAACAATGCCGATGCCTACCAGGCCGCCTGCCTGGCCGGCCTGGGCCTGATCCAGGCGCCGGAGTCCGGCGTGCGCCATCTGCTGGATAGCGGCGAGCTGGTGGAGGTGCTGCCGCAGCATCGCGCCGCGCCGATGCCGGTGACGCTGTTGTACGCGCATCGCCGCAATCTGCCGCGCCGGGCGCAAGCGTTCATGGATTGGCTGGCCGAGGTGCTGGCGCCGCATCTGGCGTGAATTGGGCGCAAACATGGCGGTCCGGGGCCAAGCTGCCCTATCATGAGGGCTGTGCAACCGTCTTGCTTCGTCATATCCCCACCATGATTGTTAGACCCACTACTTCTTGGCTGCGCCTGTTGTTCGTCTGGCACGGCTCGGTGCTGCCGCGCATCATGCCGCGCCTGCTGTTGGTTTTTCTCATTTCCATCGTCACCGCCGCGGTGCGCGGCTGGTGGCTGAGCGAGCACGCGGATTCCGCGCTCAGCATTCCCGCCTTCACGCTGATGGGGGTGTCGCTGGCCATCTTCCTGGGTTTTCGCAACTCGGTCAGTTATGAGCGCTTCTGGGAGGCGCGCAAGCTGTGGGGCAGCCTGTTGATCGTCAATCGTTCACTGGCGCGGCAGGCGCTGTCGCTGGCGCCGGACAACGCCGACGCGCAGCGGCTGATAGATGGCTGTTGCGCCTTTGCCTACGCGCTGAAGGCGCAGCTGCGCGGCGATGACGCCGACGCCCATCTGCGCCGGCTGCTGCCGGAGGAAATACTGTCCAAGGCGCTGGCTGCGCGCTTCAAGCCGGCGCTGATCCTGGCCTGGCTGGGGCAGCTGACCGCGCGCATGCGCCGCGACGGCGCGCTGAACGACATGCAATGGCATGCGCTGGACCGCAACCTGAATTCGCTGTCGGAAGTGCTGGGCGGCTGCGAGCGCATCGCCTCCACGCCGATTCCCTTCACTTACCGGGTGCTGCTCAACCGCACCGTCACCGTTT
The DNA here is from genome assembly GCF_001043555.1 of Chromobacterium sp. LK1. Lineage (NCBI taxonomy): Bacteria > Pseudomonadati > Pseudomonadota > Betaproteobacteria > Neisseriales > Chromobacteriaceae > Chromobacterium > Chromobacterium sp. LK1. The sequence continues at coordinate 2,761 of NZ_LDUI01000046.1, forward strand.
ACAGCCTGCTGCTGCCGGCCGGCCTGGTCACCAGCATAGGCTGGCTGACGCCGGCGATCGCGGTGTTCATCGCCTACACCTATCTGGCGCTGGAGGTGATAGGCGAGGAGTTGGAGGAGCCGTTTGGCAAGGAGGGCAACGATTTGCCGCTGTCCGCGCTTTGCCACGGCATCGAGGCCTCGCTGCGCGAAATGCAGGGCGAGACGGTGGACGCGCCGACGCCGGCGCCGCAGGGGATTTATCTGTATTGAGCCATTGAGCAGCAGATCGTAAACAGGTTCTTAGAACCTGTTCAAAGTCTGCTGCGCTTCGGCGGGATGGATAGAAATGGGCGTTGAAACCGGCTTCGAAATGCTCATGTACCACTTGTACATTCCGCTTTCTCAGCGGTTTTCGCCTTGTCTCGCTCTTGCTCGCGAGACTGTGAACAGGTTCTTACAGCGCGGCCAGCTCGTCTAGACGGATGACGCGGGCTATCGTCGCCAGCTGGCGCATTGAAACCTGGTGTTCTTCCTCGCTGGCGGCGGCGCAGCCGTCTTCCAGCACCAGCACTTGGTAGTCGCGGTCGTGAGCGTCGCGCGCGGCGGCCTGCACCGCCCAGGTGCTGCTGACGCCGGCCAGGATCAGGCGCTCGATGCGATGGGCGCGCAGCACTGCTTCCAGCGAGGTGGCGTAGAAGGCGCTGACGCGCGGCTTGATCACGATGGCGTCTTCCGGCCTTACGTCCAGCTCCGGGTGGAAGGCGGTGCCGGGGCCGGACAGGTCCAGCGCGCCGAATTCGTGAGCGCGGCCGAACAGCGGCGAGTGCTTCGGCTGGTCGACATAGGACGGCGCGAAGCCCACTTTCACTTGCGCCACCAGCCAGCCGCGGCGGCGCGCCTCGGCGATGGCCTGGTTGGCGGCGGCGATGACGCCGCGCTGGCTGGCGTGTTCGGCGCAGCGCGCCACCTTGCCGCCGGCCACCATGATGTCGTGAATGTAATCCAATCCGATAAAAGCGGTATTCATTGCTGGGGTTCCTGCGGTGTTTGCGGAGAGTTTCGCGCGCGGCGCGGCTTTGACCGCGCCGCGCGGCGGCTTATTGCGGTTTCATGCAGTTGCTCATCCAGCGGATGCCGAAGCGGTCCACCAGCATGCCGAAGCGCGCGCCCCAGAAGGCTTCCTTCAAGGGCTCGGTGATCTGGCCGCCTTGGGCCAGGGCCTGGAAGATCGCGGTCTGTTCCGCTTCATCGTCCAGCGCGATATTGAGAGTGATGTTCTCTCCGTGTTGCGGGATGTGGCCCGGCATGCCGTCTGAGGCCATGAAATGAACGCCGCCAGCTTTGAATTCGGCGTGCAATATCTTGTCCTTCGCTTCTTCCGGGCTGGGAAAGTCGGCGTCGCCAAAGCGCATCATGGCGACGACTTCGCCATTGAAGCACTGACAGTAGAAGGCCAGCGCCTGTTCGCATTGGCCGTGGAAGTTGATATAGGGTATCAGCGTTTTCATCGGAAACTCCTGGGTGGGGCAAGGAGAGAAGGCGCGCGCCGGCTTCACGCCGGCAGGCATAGCCGCAGCGCGTCGCGGATCGCGTCCACCGATGCCGGCCGCGTCAGGCGGGCGGCTTCCTGGCCATGTTTCAGAAAAATCAGCGTGGGCCAGAGCTTGACGCGGTAGCTGCGTCCCAGCCGGCGGCCCGGCCCGTCCTCGATCTGCAGGTGACGGACCGCGCCGGCATCGGCCAGCGCCTGCTGGATCAACTCCTGAGCCGCCTGGCAGTGTCCGCACCAGGGCGCGCCGAATTCCAGCAGGGTGACGCCGGGCTGGGCGTCCAGTTCGGCGCGTTCCGGCGCGGAGTCGCGGTAAAGCTCGGGCATGGCAGGGAAACCGGGGCAAGGGTGGACTTTCAATATGCCAAAGCGATCGCGGTTTCGCCAGCGTCTTATTTGGCCGGATGCCGGCGGCCGGGCTTGCCAAAAGCGGGTAAAACCGCGACGATGCAGGCCCACATCAGCCATGGCCAGGTTTTTACATCATGAAATCGCGCAACGCTTCCGGCGGCCTGGTGTATTCCACCGAATTTGGCCGCATGTGCCCGCAATGCCGGCAACCGTCAAGCCAGTGCCAATGCGCGTCGGTCGCGGCCATACCGGCCGGCGACGGCGTGGTGCGGGTGCAAAGGGAAACCAAGGGCCGCAACGGCAAGGCGGTGACCGTGGTCAAGGGCGCGCCGTTGGGCGCGCTGGAGTTGGCGCAATTGGGCAAGCAATTGAAAAACGCCTGCGGCAGCGGTGGCACGGTCAAGGACGGTGTAATTGAAATCCAGGGCGATCATTGCGATCAAGTCATCGCCATCCTCGCGCAGCGCGGCTGGGTGGTGAAGCGCGCCGGCGGCTAGGCCGGCGTCCACGCCTTGCAAGCCGGCCGGTTCGCGGCCGTCATTTCCTACAGCCTTGCCTTTTTAATTGTTTGGCATTTTTTGCCGGCAATTATCTTTTTGGCAATGCCGATGTTTTAGGAAATTTCTTATATTCGCGCTCATAACAGCTCCAATACGATATTCAAATGGATATCAAACGTTTGGTGCTTCGGCCATGGTCAATTCTACAGCCGGCGGTTTCCAGCATGGCATGGCTATTGGCTGGGGCGCTGCTGCTGTGCGCAATATTCATTTCAATTATTTATTTGTATGTCCAGTTCAATCGCCTGGTCGCGGAGCACCGCATTGCCATCAGCGAAACGGCCTATACCGCTAAGGCGGTTCTTAATCTTCGTGAAGAATTCCTGAAACATGTGGCCGGGCCGGTATTGATCGGCCCGCCGCGTCGCGACGCCACCATGCAGGGTGGGGAACCGGTTTACCGTGAGCTCAAGCCCGGCTTCTTCCTGGCTTTGTCGCCAGCGGATCTGCGCCAGGCAAGGCGCCTGCATGTGAATCTGCTCTTCATGCTGGGCCGCGAGCAATTGACGGTCCGTCGGCTGGAAAGTGGATTTCCGGCTGAGACGCCGGTGCCGGAGCGGGTGCAGCGCCAACTGCGGGAGCGCACCGAATGCATGGAGGCGTGCGAGCCGGCGTGGCTGTCCGACCGGAGAGACCCGCTGCGCCGCATGTATATGGCACTGCCGGTGTTGCGGACCGTCGAATTGGACAAGGGCGAACAGGCTTGGCTGGCGTTGGAGTTTCAGCCGGCGGAGTTGCTGGCCAGCCAGGCCGCCAGCGGCTACGAATTCACGCTGAGCGACGCCGCAACCGGGATGGAGATTTCCGCCCCGGCGGCGCGCGATCAGGCACCCGGCTGGCAAGGCTGGCTGGGTGCTATCTTGCCCGGCGGCGGCGTGCAGGCGCTGTTCGCGCTGGAGTCGGGATGGACGCTGAGCTATCGCTATCCGGCGGCGGCGCTGCTGGGCGAAATGCGCGGCGCGGCGCTGAACAGCCTGTTGCTGCTGGGCTGCACGTTCTTGCTGCTGGCCTTGTGTGGCTTGTGTCTGCTGCGTCGTTTCGTGTTGCCGGCCCAGCGTAGGCTGCGGCAGCAGGCTGATAGCGAAGCCTTCCTGCGTTCGGTGTTCGATGCCGCGCCGGTTGCCCTGTGCGCGCTGCGGCGGCGCGATGGCCAGACGGTGCTGGAAAACCAACTCGCCCGCGACTGGTTACCCGCTGCCAAGCCGAACTGGAAATCGGTGGAGTGGGTGGAGCGGGTCTACCCGCGCGCGCGGCCGCTGCCGGCAGGCGGTGGTGGCGAAGAACTGCTCACCGTGGACGGCCGTCATTTGTTCGCCAGCCTGGTGCCCAGCCGCTACCGAGGCGAGGAAGTGCTGCTGTGCGCGCTCAGCGATATCAGCCTGCGCAAGCAGGCGGAGCAGGAACTGGAGCGTGCCAAGCAGCTGGCCGATGCCGCCAATGAGGCCAAGACCGCCTTCCTGGCCATCATGAGCCATGAAATCCGCACCCCCTTGTATGGCGTGTTCGGCAACCTGGAATTGCTTAAGCACAGCGCTCTTGATCCGCAGCAGCAAGGCTATGTGCAGGCCATTCAGAATTCTTCCGCCACGCTGCTGGGTCTGATCAACGATGTGCTGGACGTTTCCCGGATAGAAGCCGGTCAACTGCGGCTGGAGGCGGAGCCTTTCAGCCTGTTCGACCTGGTGCACGAGACGGTGCACGGCTATGCCGCCTCGGCGCTGAGCAAGGGCTTGTGGATCTATGCCTGCGTGGATCCTCGGTTTTGCCTGCCGGTGCGGGGCGATCCGCACAAAGTGCGCCAGATTCTGAACAATCTGCTCAGCAATGCGGTGAAGTTCACCGACAGCGGTCGCATCGTGGTGCGTTGCAGCGTCTTCAACGGAGAGAATGACGCCGGCTGGGCGGCGATACAGGTGGCCGATACCGGCGTCGGCATTGCCGCGGCGGATCAGGCCAGCCTGTTTCAACCGTTTTTCCAGGCGGGCGAAGGGCGCGGCAAGGCTGGCGGCGCGGGACTGGGCCTGCCGATCTGCCTGCAACTGGCGGTGCTGATGGGAGGGGATATCGATGTGGTCAGCGAACCCGGCCTTGGCAGCAGTTTTACCCTGCGCCTGCCGCTGAGCCCGGAAGCGGGTGCCGTCGCGCCGCTGCTGGCGCGGCGTTTGATCCATGTTTGCGCGCCGGTGCGGGAACTGGCGGACAGCCTGAGCGATTGGCTGAATGCGCTGGGCGCCCAGGCCGCCGTGTGCTCGGCGGAGGAGTTGCCGCGCGATGGCTGCTGCGTGGAAGTGTGCCTGGACGGCGGCCCGAGGCGGCGCGCCAACTGGCCGGGCGCGCGGGTGTGGCGCGGCGGCGAAGCGGCGCGCGCCGCCGCCGTCTGGGTTTCGCTGTACGAGCCGGCGGCCATTCTCCATGCCATCGTCGCCGAGTTGGACGGGCTGGCGGCGCGCGCTCCGCCAGCCTGGGACGCCGCGATGCCGGGCCGGCTGGAGCTGCGGGTGCTGGCGGTGGAAGACAATGAGGTCAATCGGCAGACCTTGAGACAGCAGCTGGAAATGCTGGGCTGCCGGGTGCGGCTGGCGGCGGATGGCATGGATGCCTTGCAGCAATGGAACGCGCGCGACTTCGACGTGGTGCTGACCGATATCAATATGCCGCGGATGGACGGGCTGCGGCTGACACGGGCCATTCATGAGCGGGAGCCGGGGTTTCCGGTGGTGGGCACCACGGCCAGCAATCTGCCGCAAGACCATAATCAGGCGCGCGCGGCTGGCATGGCGGCGGTGATCGTCAAACCGGTGGACTTGGCCGGCCTGTTTCAATGCCTGGGTGCATTGGAGCGCAGCACGACGCGCGGTGATCTATCGCAGCCTGCCAATTGAGGGCGGCCTGTTGTCATGACGGCCGGTATGGGCGGACGCGTCTGCGAGAAGAAATGAAGCGATGGCAAAACAGATGCGTTCCATCGACACGCTGACCCGCTTGTCCTGGCAGCTGAACGCGGGTCTGATCCTGGGTCTACTCCTGATCTGGAGCGCGCTGGCGGCCAGCTATTGGATGGCTGAGCTATGGCTGGACGAAAAACAGAACAATGCGCAGCGGCATTTCGATTGCATAAGCGGGGTGATCCGCGAGCAAGAGATCTTCCTCAGCCGTGGCGCGCGGCGTAATCCGGCGATCCCCGGCGTGAATTGGTCGGCGTTGTCGGGAGAGGGTGCGCGTTTTGACGACTACCTGGTGCAGGAGGGCCGCGGCTCGCCGTATGCGATGGCTTTCAGCATCGGCTATCCGCAGGGCTACCCACCGGCGCGGCGGGACGCGCTGGCGGCTTTGGGCGCGATGGGCGCGGATTATTTCAGCGCTTATTGGGCCTTGGCCAAGAGCGCCGCGCCGCAGACCTTCTTGCTGGCGCTGAATGAGGAAGCGGCGCTGGCGGTGCCGGCGGCCGGCCGGCTGGAGGGGGCAACGGCGCTGACGCCAGCTGATTTCCGGACCAAGGCGGCTGGCCTGCGCCGGCTGGCAAGGCAGGCCGCGCTGGCGGGCGACGGCAAGCTGCGCTGGGCCGCGGGCCGCGACGCGCCGGAACTGGGGGACTCCCTCATCGTCGCCTTGGTCCCGGCTTTTGTCGACGCGCGCTTTCGCGAACTGGAGCCGGTACTGGCGGTGTCCCTGCTGGATCCGGAGCGCGACTGCGCGGCGGAGGCGCCGGAGCTGCGCGGCTTCGATACTGTCAGCCTGATCGCGCCGGATGGCCGCGCGCTGCTGGGCGCCGTTGCGCCGGCCGGTTTGCGCGCGGGCCTGAATTTCAGCCGCCAAGGGCTGCTGTTTTACTTTCCGCCTGGGAAGGGGCAGGGCTGGTCCGCGCTTTACCGTGTGGATTACCGGCGTTTGCCGGCGACGGATCTATGGGCGCTGGCTCTGCCTTTCGGCGCGCTGCTGCTGGCCCTGGCCGGGGTGTGGGCGGCGCGCTGGCATCGCCAGCGGGTGTTGGCACCGGCCTTGGCGCTGGCCGAGGGGGAGGCGTTCTATCGCACGCTGACACAGCGCGCGCCGCTGGCGCTGCTGGCCTTGGATGCGCAGCTGAGGCCCTTGCTGGAGAACGCGCTGGCGGCGGCGTGGTTCGAGCGCGAGCGCGACTATCCGCAGCTGGCGGCATTTTGGGACGAGGCGGCGGCCGCGGACGAGGCCGGCGGGCTCTCCGTCTGCCTGAGGTTGGGAGGCCGCTATTTGCAGGCCAGGCTGGCGCCGGCGCGTTACCGCGGCGTCGCCGTCATATTGTGTGTCTGCAGCGATGTTTCGGCGGAGCGGTTCCGCGTGATGGCGCGTCAAGCCGCCCGCAGGCAGGCGCGGCGCGCGAGCCGGGCGCGCTCCGGCTTTCTTGGCCTGATGCGCGCCCAGATCCGCGCGCCCTTGCATGGGGTGCTGGGCGCGTTGGAGTTGCTGCAGCGATCGCCGCTGAACCCGCGTCAGCGCGCCAGTCTCGATACCTTGCAGCAAGCCTCCGCGCGATTGCGGCAGGTGATAGGGCTGGCATTGGACCTCTACGGCATGGAGGCTGGCCTGGCGCAGCGTGAAGAGGTGGAATTCTCGCCCTTGCAACTGGCAGAGGCGGCGGTGCGGGCCGCGGCGGAGCAGGCCAGACGCAAGGGTTTGCGCTTGTATGTTTGCGTTGCCGTCCAGGCGCCGGAGCGAGTGCGCGGCGATGCGCGGAGCATTCGCAAAATACTGGATCAGCTACTGGATAACGGTATTCAGTTCACCGAGTCGGGTTGGGTGATTTTGCGAGTGAACGCTGTGAGGCGCGGGCAGGGGGAGGTGGAACTGGAGTGGCAGGTGGCGGATACCGGCGTCGGCATGGACCAGCGGCGTCAGCGCTTGCTGTTTGCTCCGTTTTCTGCTGACACGGCCGGTCTCGGCCTGCCAAGCTGCATGCAGCTCAGCCGGCTGCTGGGCGCGACATTGCGCGTGGTCAGCGAACCCGGCCTGGGCAGCAGCTTCAGCTTGAAGCTGTCGATGGATGTGACCGCGGCGACGGAGCCGACGCCGTACCCGGCGCTGGAACGGGCCGAGGTGCTGTTGCGCTCGCGGCAGCGGGAACTGGGCGAGAACTTGATGGAACGGCTGCGGCGGCAGGGCGCCGGCGCGCGCTGGTTCGACGCCGCCGCGCCGCCGGCGGGCACCGGCGTCGTGGTGCTGGACCTGGACCCGGTGGATCAAAGGCCACCGTCAGGCGGCGTCCGTGTATTGGCGGTGCCTGGCGGGCCGTCGCCGGCGCAGGCGCGGCTTGACGGCTGGCTGGTGGACATCCACGACGTGCAGGCGATGCTGCGGGCGGTGAGTCTGGCGCGGCAAGGGTTGCCCGGCCGGGGAGAAGAAGCGCCGCCGCCGGTTTTTCCGCGAGGATTAAAAGTGCTGGCGGCGGCGAACAAGCCCTTGAACCGCCAACTGCTGCGGCAGCAGCTGGAACAGCTGGGCTGCGAGGTCTGCATGGTGGACAACGCTCAGCAGCTGCTCCAGCACCGGCTGCTATCGGGCTGTGATCTATTGATCCGCGACGCGGACCGACCGGCGGAGGACGCGCATCAGTTGGCGCGCGCCTTGCGCGAGCGGGGCGCGCGAGCGCCCATCGTCGTGCTGGCCGCCAGGCCTGATTGCGGCGTGACGTCCGGCGATATCGACGCCTGGCTGGCCAAGCCGGTGCGACTGGATGAACTGCGCGCCATCCTGGGCCGCTTGCTGGCGGCCGCTGCCGTGCCGCCGCAGGACGAGGCCGCGGTGCCCGCCGAGATGCGCGCGCTGTTTCTGCAAATCATGGGCAGCGACCTCGTGGCTTTGCGCCAGGCATTGGCGGCGGGTAAGGTGCGCGATGTCGCCGCGCTGCTGCATCGCATGAACGGCGCGTTGGCGGTGGTGAGCGCCACGCGCCTGGTGCGCGACCTTCAGGCCTTGGAAACGGACCTGGCGGAGACGCTGGATTTGGAGGCGGAGCGGGCCAGGATAGAGGCGGCAGGCGAGCGCATCGCCGCCATCATGCGCCGTGTCGCCGGAGACTAGGCATGCGCCGGCGCCGAGCGCCAAAGAATTGCAAACCATGGGCAGGGAAAAGTATGAACAAGCTATCCGTATTGATTACCGATGATCATCCCATCGTGCTGATGGGCATACGTGGCATGGTGGAGAGCACCAGCCAGTTCGAGGTGGCCGGCACCGCGCACAGCGCCACCGAACTGATCGAGATGCTGACCCGGATGCAGCAGAGTTCGGCGCTGCCGCCCATCGTGGTGACCGACTACAATATGCCCGGCGACGAAACCCACGGCGATGGCATCAAACTCATAGGCTATCTGCTGCGGCGCTTCGCCAGCGTCAAGCTGTTGATCTACACCATGGTGTCCAATCCATTGATCATTGCCAGCCTGTACGACCTGGGCGTGGCCGGCGTGGTGCAGAAAACCCAGCCTTTGACCGAACTGCGCAAGGCGCTGGAATGCGTGGCGGGCGGGCGGATTTACCGGCCGGGGCTGCGCGCGACGCCGGACGCGGCGGACAAGATCAGCAGCAAGGTGGAGAGGTTGTCGGCGCGCGAGTTCGAGGTGCTGCGTCACTTCGTCGCCGGCATGTCGATGGGAGAGATCGCCAAGATGCTCAACCGCAGCGTCAAGACCATCAGCGCGCAAAAAGTGGCCGGCATGGGCAAGCTGGGCGCCAGGACCGACCAGGAACTGGTGGCCCTGTGCGTGGAGCTTGGCTTGTTCCAATAAGGCCCGCTAACAAAGCCACTGATCCTGCGTTGCGCTACTGTACTGCCTGCGTCGGCGCG
>NZ_LDUI01000047.1:0-11844 GCF_001043555.1 Chromobacterium sp. LK1
CGCCGTCCACTTCACGCCGCTGGCGAAGGTGATCTGCTCGATCCAATACACTCGATCGGCGAACCAATCCTTCACCGTCACGCTGTCCTGGCCATTGACGTGGCGGAACACCATGTCGTTGCCGCTGCGCAGCGCCTGGATATCGCTTTCCTTGATGTCGGCGCCAAAGCGCAGTTCATCGCGGTACTCCTCACGCGCAATATCCGCATCCGCCTTGTCGATGATGACATCCTGACCATCGCCCAGATTGAACAGATAGGTGTCACGCGCATAGCTGCCGGTCAACGTGTCGTTGCCGCTGCCGCCTTCGAACACGTTGTCGTACCCTCTCCATCCGGCAAACAGCTGGTCGTTGCCGGCGCCACCACGCAAGGTATCACCCTCAACGCGCCAGTTACCGCCATCGCTACCGCCGTAGATCACGTCGTCGCCATCACCGCCTTCCAGCAGATCCGCGCCGTTGCCGCCATTGAGCAGGTCATTGCCAGCGCCGCCGCGCAAGGTGTCGTTGCCGTCTTCGCCATACAGGCTATCGTTACCCGTTCCGCCTTCCAGTAGATCGTTGCCGGCCCCTCCGTACAGAGTGTCGTTGCCGGCGCCGCCGAACAGGCTGTCGTTGCCTTCATTGCCGAACAACTGGTCATCGCCGGCCAGGCCGAAGATCACGTCATTGCCCTTGGCGCCCTTCAGCGTATCCGCGCCGTCGGTGCCGCTCAGGGTAACGGCCGCCAGGCTGATCAATTCGAGCAGGCTCCAGCTGCCGCCATTGGCGAACACGATGCTGCCGGACCATGAGCTCTGCACCGACATGCCGGCCTGGATGGTGATGCTGTCCACGCCGTTGCTATGCCGCAGCACCACATCGTCGCCAATGCGCACCACGGTGATGTCGGTCACCGAAATCCCCACGCCGAAGCGGATCTCGTCGTAGCTGCTCCAAGCGAGGTTGACGCCCTTTTCGCCATAGCGAATGGTGTCCTGGCCGTCGCCCAGATTGAAGATATAGACATTGCGCCCGGCGCCGCCTTCCAGCACGTCGTTGCCTGCGCCGCCCTTCAAGGTGTCGTTGCCGCCACGGCCAATCAGGGTGTCGTTGCCGGCGCCGCCGTCCAGCAGGCTGCCACCCGCGCCACCGATCAACACATCATTGCCGGCGGTGCCGATGTAGATGCCGCTGGCCCACTGGTTGATCTGCACCGAGGTCCAGCTGCTGCCGTCGGCGAACACCACGCCGCCCACCCAGTTGCTCTGGCTGAGGAACCAGCCCTGGATCAACACCGAATCCACACCGTTGACGTGTTGCAGTAACACGTCGTCGCCAACGCGCACCACGGTGATGTCGGTCACCGAGATGCCGGCGCCAAAGCGGATTTCGCTCTGGTGGCCAACGCTGACGTTCAGCGAGTTGTTGATCACTACGTCGCGGCCGTCGCCCAGATTGAAGACGTAGATGTCTTGGCTACCGCCGCCCTTGAGGGTGTCATTGCCCTTGCCGCCTTCCAGGATGGACACGCCGCCGCCTGCGCTGATCAACACATCGTTGCCGGCGCCACCCTTCAAGGTGTCGTTGCCGCCGCCGCCGATCAGCACATCGTCGCCGTCGCCGCCGTCCAGCAGGTCATGGCCCTTGCCGCCCTTGAGGACATCGTTGCCGCTGGTGCCGATGAAAATGCCCGCCGCGAACTGATTGATCTGCACAGCGGTCCAGCTGCCGCCGTCGGCGAACACCACGCTGCCCACCTGGGACAGCTGGCTGCTGAACCAGCCCTGGATGCGCACCGAGTCGCTGCCGTTGACGTGTTGCAACACGATGTCGTCGCCGACGCGCACCACGGTGATGTCGGTGACCGCGATGCCCGCGCCGAAGCGGATTTCGCTGCTCATGCCCACCGATACGTTCAGCGAGTTGTTGATGATGAGATCGCCGCCGTCACCGAGATTGAACACATAGATGTTCCGGTCCGCGCCGCCGCGCAGGGTGTCGTTGCCCTTGCCGCCGTCCAGGATCACCGTGCCGCTGCCGGTGGCGATCAACACATCGTTGCCGTTGCCGCCGCGCAAGGTGTCGTTGCCGCCGCCGCCGATCAGGGTATCGTCGCCGTCGCCGCCTTCCAGCAGATCGCTGCCGCGGCCGCCGTGGAAGGCGTCGTTGCCGCTGCCGCCCACATAGATGCCGCTGACGAACTGATTGATCTGTACCGAGGTCCAGCTGCCGCCGTCGGCGAACACCACGCTGCCCACTTGCATGCTCTGGCTGCTGAACCAACCCTGGATGCGCACCGAGTCGCTGCCGTTGACATGCTGCAACAGCACGTCGTCGCCAATGCGCACCACGGTGATGTCGGTCACCGCGATGCCCGCGCCGAAGCGGATTTCGCTGCTCACGCCCACCGATACGTTCAGCGAGTTGTTGATGATCACATCGTTGCCATCGCCCAGATTGAACACATAGATATTGTGTTCGCTGCCGCCTTGCAGGGTGTCGTTGCCCTTGCCGCCCTCCAGGATCGCCGTGCCGCCGCCGCTGCTGATCAGCACGTCGTTGCCGGCGCCGCCTTTCAGGGTGTCGTTGCCGCCGCCACCGATCAGCGTATCGTCGCCGTCGCCGCCGTCCAGCAGATCGCCGCCCTTGCCCCCGGTCAGCACGTCCTTGCCGCTGGTGCCGCCCGCGGCCACCACCATGGTCAAGAGTTCGGATGCGCTCCATTTTGAGCCGTCGGCGAACAGCACCACGCCGGCCCAGCCGGTCTTGTCGACCAGGCCGTTCTTGACGCGGATGCTGTCCTGGCCGTTGACGTGCTGCAGCAGCAGATCATTGCCGGCGCGCAGCACGCGGATGTCCTTGGCGCTGATGCCGGCCTTGAAACGGATTTCATCGTTGGCGCTCAAGGCGGCGATCTTGCCGACCTGGGAGCCGTAATTGATCAGGTCGCGGCCGTCGCCCACGCCGAAGACGAAGGTTTCGCGGCCCTTGTTGCCGATCAGCACATCGTCGCCGGCGCCGCCTTCCATCGTGGTGTGGCCGCTGACGCCGCCTTGCAGCTGGTCGTCGCCGGCGCCGCCCAGCAGCGTGTCCTCGCCGCCGTTGCCAATCAGAGTATCGTTGCCGGCGCCGCCGTCCAACAGATCGGACTGGCCGGAGCCCAGCAGCAGATCGTCGTCATCGCCGCCGGTCTGCACTTCCAGCAGTTTCTGCGCCAGTTCCGCGCCCAGCCAGACGCTGCCATCGGCGAACACGATCTGGCCATGCCAGCCATGCTCCAGGCTGAAGCCCGCCTGGATGGTGATGGAGTCGCTGCCGTTGGCGTGGATCAGCACGATGTCGTCGCCCTGGCGTTCCACCCGGATGTCGTCCACCAAGATGCCGACGCCGAACACGATGCGGTCCTGCAAGGTCACGCTGACGTCCACGCCGTGCGCGGCGATCACGTCCGCGCCGTCGCCCAGGCCAAACTGGTAAATCTCCGCGCCGGCGCCGCCCACCAAGGTGTCGTTGCCCGCGCCGCCGATCAGCACGCTGACGCCCGCGCCGCCGCTGACCAGCACATCATTGCCCAGGCCGCCGATCAAGGTATCATTGCCGCCGCCGCCGATCAGCGAATCATCGCCTGCGCCGCCATCCAGCAGATCGCTGCCTTCCCAGCCGATCAAGGTATCGTTGCCGCTGCCGCCCAGCTGGGTCAGCTTGATGTCGGCCTGGGTCCAGACCACGCCCTCGGCGAACACGATGCGCTCGATCCGGCTGGACGCGCTGGCGAAATAGCCTTCCACCACCAGGCGGTCGCTGCCGTTGACGTGGATCAGCACCAGGTTGTCGCCCTGGCGGCTGACGCTGACGTCCTTGACCAGGATGTCGGCGCCAAAACGGATTTCGTCTTGCACCGACACGTCCACGCCACCGGCGTCGCGGATCACGTCCACGCCGTCGCCCAGATTGAACTGGTAGACATCGGCGCCGGCGCCGCCGATCAACAGATCGTTGCCGCGGCCGCCGTGCAGCACATTGTTGCCGCTGCCGCCGTCCAGCGTGTCGTCGCCGTCGCCGCCCAGCAAGGTGTCGTTGCCGTCTTCGCCAAACAGCTTGTCGTTGCCGGCGCCGCCGTCCAGCAGATCATCGCCGCCGCGGCCGTTCAGCACGTCATTGCCGCCCAGGCCGATCAGATGATCCTTGCCCAGCCAGCCGTTAAGGATTTCCTTGCGCTCGCTGCCGGTCTGCACGATCACGCGCTGCGCCAGATCGTTAATGCCCCATTCGCCGCCATCGGCGAATACGATGCGCTCGATCCAGAAACTCTTGTCGGCGAACCAGCCCTTGATGGTGACCGCGTCGTCGCCGTTACGGTGGGACAGCAGCAAATCGTCGCCCACATGCTCCAGCTGGATGTCTTCCGGGCGGATGCCCGGGCCGAAGCGCAGCTCGTCGCGGTAGGCCGGATCGCTGTCCGCCGCGTCGCGCTTGTCTTGGGCGTTGTCGGTGATGGTGTCGAAACCGTCGCCCAAATTGAACAGATAGATGTCCTTGTCCGCGCCGCCGATCAGGGTGTCGTTGCCCTCGCCGCCGGCCAACACATTGTTGCCGCTGCCGGCATTGAGCAAATCGTCACCGGCGCCGCCTTCCAGCGTGTCGTTGCCTGCATAGCCGTTGAGCACGTCGTCGCCGGCGCCGCCCTGCAGCAGATCATTGCCGTCATAGCCGTTCAAGGTGTCGTTGCCGGCACCGCCCTTGAGCACATCGTCCTGCGGGCCGCCTTCCAGCACGCCGCCCAGGTCGCTGCCCATTACGCTTGTCGTCATAACTTGTTTCCTTATCAATATTTGTTTGTGTCATCACGCACTACGATTTACTGCTTGGTACTGCTTATGCGGGCTCTCCACCGAAGCCGCCTTCACTCCGCCGGCAAACCCAACAAGCGTCGATAGCCCGCCAGCCCCGCCTCCACGCTGTAACGCGCCGCCGTCTCCCGCGCCGCACGCCGCAGCCCGCCGCCGTCCGTCTCCAAGGCCGCCCCCACCTTCTGCGCCAACGCCGCCGCGTCGAAGAAGTCGGTCAGCTCACCGTTCTCGCCATCGCGGATCACCTCCCGCACCGGCGCGGTGTCCGAGGCCACGATGCGGCAGCCGCTGGCCATCGCTTCCAGCAGGCTCCACGACAGCACGAAGGGATAGGTCAGATACACATGCACCGCCGACACTTGCAGCACCTTTCGGTAAACCTCGTACGGCACTTTGCCCAGGAAGTGCACTCGCTCCGGGTCCACCGGCTTGTCGCGCAGCAGTTTTTCGCGCCAGCTGGCCGCGTCGCGCGGCGCGCTGCCGTAGCTGACGCCGTCCCCGCCGACGATGACGATCTGGCTGTCCGGCCTCTGCCGCAGCAACGCCGGCAGCGCGCGCATGAAGCTGTGGAAGCCGCGATAGGGTTCGAGATTGCGCGCCACATAGCTGACGATGGGCTGGCCGGCGCGCAGCGTCCGGCCATTGGGCAGGGTCAGCATTGCCGTCGGGTCCGGACCCAGTTGGCCACAGCGGATGCCTTCGTGCTGGATCTGCACACTCGGCCGGTAGGCCGCCGGGTGCAGGCTGTGTTGCCAGTGGGTGGGGGTGACGCTGTGATCGGCGTGTTCCAGGTTGAGCAGGTGCAGCGCGTTGCGCGCCCGCAGCCGCGCCGCGCCGTCCAGGCTGAGCGGGAATTCGGGGTCGAAGTCGGCGTCGGCCCCTTGGCCGTGGTAGTAGTACTCGCTGTAGTGGATCAGCCGCGCCGCCGGGAACAGGTCTTTGAGGAACAGGGTTTCGCCCCAGCCGGGATGGGCCAGGATGACGTCCGGCCGGTAGCCGCGCTGTTGCAGCGGCTGCAAGGCGCGCAGCACCGCCTGGCCGTGCAGCACCGCGTCTTCGTAGCTGTGCAGATAGGGGTGGGTGTGCCGGTGCGGGCCGCGGTGCGGCCGGTAGCGCAGCAGTTTGACGCCGGCCAGGCCGGGCGCGCTGTCGCGCCCCACCGCCAACAGCTCGAGGTCCGGTCGCCCTTTCAGGTGTTCGGCGATATGGCGCAGCTGGCCGGGGAAGTTTTGGTGGATCAGCAGCAGTTTCATCTCAACGCTCGCGCAGGCCTTCGCCAACATGCTGTTGCAGCGGGCTCAGGAAGTAGTCGATCACCCGCCGCCGCCCGGTCTTGATTTCCGCGCTCACCGTCATCCCGGCGCTGAGCCGCACCCGCGCGCCATCTATGCTCAGGTGGTCTTGCTTCAGCCGGATCCGCGCCAGGAACACCAAGCCCTTCTTTTCGTCTTGCATCGCGTCGTGGCTGACGCTGTCCACCACGCCGTCCAGGTAGCCGTAGCGGGTGTAGGGGAAGCTTTCCACTTTGACCGTGGCCGCCTGTCCCGGCCGCACGAAGCCGATGTCTTTGTTTTCGATCTGCGCTTCGATTTCCAGCGTTTCGTCCCGCGGCACCACCGCCAGCAGCGGCTGGGCTTCGGTGACCACGCCGCCGACGGTGTGGATGGCCAGTTGCTGCACGCTGCCGGCCACCGGCGCGGTGAGCCGGGTCAGCGCCTGGCGTTGGCCGGTCTTTTTTTGGTCTTCGCCGTATTGGCGCATTTGTTCGCGCGCTTCGCGCAGTTTGTCGAGGGCGTCGCTGCGGAAGTTGGCTTGCAGCGCTTGGCGTTCTTGTGCTTGCCCAGCGATGGCGGCGTCGAGTTCTTGCAGCCGGCTTTGCTGGCTGGCCAGGTCGCCGGTCTGTTCGATGCGCGCTTGTTGTTTGTCGAGGTAGGCGTGCTTGGAGATGAAGTTCTTGGCCAGCAGGTCTTGGTAGTCGTGTTCGCGCGCTTCGGCGATGCGGGCGGTGGCTTGCAGCTTGCTCACTTGCTGGCGGGTGGTGGCGTGTTCGGCCTGGCGTTGGCGCAGGGTGGCGTTCAGCGCTTCGAGCTTGGCCTGGTAGCCGCGCCATTGGCCCAGCGCCAGGCTTTCTTCGGCCAGCCGCTGGCTGTCGGCGATGCCGGGGGTGGCCGGCAGTTGCGGCAGCCGGCCGCTGTCCAGCGCGGCCAGCAGCGCTTGGTAGCGCGCCGCGGCCAGCGCGGCGGCGGCGTGGGCATCGTCGGCTTTTTGCTTGTCGGCGCTGGCGCCGGTGGCATCCAGTTCGATCAGCACTTGCCCGGCCTGGACTTGCTGGCCGTCGCGCACGTGGATGGCTTTGACCACGCTGGGTTCCAGCGGCTGCAGGATTTTGGTGCGGCCGCCGCTGACGGTCTTGCCGCCGGCGACGGCGACGATGTCGAGCTGGCCCAGCGCGGACCATAGCAGCGCGATGATGAATAGCGCGGCGATCAGCCGCAGGCTCCACAGCGGCAGCGGCGACAGCGGGCTGTCGGTCAGTTCCAGGTGGGCGGGCAGGAAGGCCAGTTCGTCTTCGCGCCGCGGCTGCGGGTCCAGTTGGTGGCGGATGGCCCAGTGCGCGGCAAAGGCCTGCCGGTAGCGCCGCGCGAAGTCGCGCAGCGCGTGCAGTTGGTGCTTCATGATGCGGGTTTATCCTTGTTGCAGGCTGTGCAGGCGGGCGTAGTAGCCGTTGGGCTGGCGAAGCAGGTCTTCGTGACGGCCGCTTTCGACGATGCGGCCTTGGTCCATGGCGATGATGCGGCTGGCGCCGCGCACGGTGCTCAAGCGGTGGGCGATGATGAGCACGGTGCGGCCCTGGCAGATGGCGCGCATGTTTTGCATGATCGCGCGTTCGGATTCGTAGTCCAGCGCGCTGGTGGCTTCGTCCAGGATCAGGATGCGCGGGTTGCTGATCAGCGCGCGGGCGATGGCGATGCGCTGGCGCTGGCCGCCGGACAGGCTGGCGCCGTGTTCGCCCACCAGCGTGTCGTAGCCTTCGGCCTGTTCCATGATGAAGTCGTGGGCGCCGGCCAGTTTGGCCGCCTGGATCACGTGGTCCAGCGCCAGCCCGGGTTCGGCCAGCGCGATGTTGTCGCGGATGCTTTGGTTGAACAGCAGGTTTTCTTGCAGCACCACGCCGATCTGCCGCCGCAGCCAGGCCGGGTCCGCCAGCGCCAGGTCGTTGCCGTCCACCAGCACGCGGCCGGATTCGGGCACGTACAGCCGTTGCACCAGCTTGGTCAGCGTGCTTTTGCCGGAGCCGGAGCGGCCGACGATGCCGATGACTTCACCGGCCCGGATCTCCAGGCTCAGCCCGCGCAGGATTTCCGGGCCGTCCGGGCGGTAGCGGAACACCACTTGGTCGAACTGGATGCGGCCCTGGATCGCCGGCAGCGCCGCGCGGCTGGCCGGCAGTTCGCTGCGGGTGTTGAGGATGTCGCCCAGCCGTTCCACCGAGATGCCGATCTGCTGGAAGTCTTGCCACAGTTGCGCCAGCCGCACCACCGGCGCCGCCACCTGGCCGGCCAGCATATTGAAGGCGATCAGTTGACCCACCGACAGCTCGCCGGCGATCACCAGCCGCGCGCCCAGCCACAGGGTGGCGACGGTGACCAGTTTTTGGATCAGTTGCACGCCGTTCTGACCGATATTGGCCAGCCGGGTGACGCGGAAGCCGGCGGCGACGTAGGCGGCCAGTTGGTTGTCCCAGCGCCGGGTCATGTGCGGTTCCACCGCCATCGCCTTGATGGTGCCGATGCCGCCCACCGCTTCCACCAGGAAGGATTGGTTGTCGGCGCCGCGCGCGAATTTCTCGTCCAGCCGCCGCCGCAGCAGCGGGGTCAGCCCGGCCGACCACAGCGCGTAGCATGGCAGCGACACCAGCACGATCAGGGTCAGCCAGCCGCTGTAGTACCACATCACCGCCAGGAACACGAAGGAGAACAGCAGGTCCAGCACCGTGGTCAGCGCCTGGCCGGTGAGGAAGTTGCGGATATTGTCCAGCTCGCGCACCCG
Organism: Chromobacterium sp. LK1; assembly: GCF_001043555.1. NCBI lineage: Bacteria > Pseudomonadati > Pseudomonadota > Betaproteobacteria > Neisseriales > Chromobacteriaceae > Chromobacterium > Chromobacterium sp. LK1. The sequence goes on from NZ_LDUI01000047.1 coordinate 8,884, forward strand.
CGCCACGGTGTCCCCCACCCGCCGCGCTTCGTAGTAGGCCAGCGGCAGCGCCAGCAGGTGGCGGAACAGCCGCGCGCCCAGTTCCACGTCGATGCGGCTGGTGGTGTGGGCGAACACGTGGCTGCGCAGCGCCGACAGCGCCACATTGAACAGCGACAGGATCAACAGCCCGACGGCGATCACGTCCAGGGTGTTGAAGGCGCGGTTGACCAGCACCTTGTCCATCACCACCTGGAAGAACAGCGGCGTCACCAGCGCGAACAGCTGCAACACCAGCGATACTGCCAGCACTTCCAGCAGCAGTTTGCGGTATTTGACGATGGCCGGCACGAACCAGGTGAAGTCGAACTTGGCCAAGGCCCCCGCCGCCGACGCGCGTGAGGCCATCAGCAGCAATCGGCCGGCGTAGCGCGCCGTCAGCTCCGCCTGGCTCAGCACTTGCGGCCGGCCGTGCTTGAGGTCGTGGATCAGCACTTTGTCGCCGTCGCAGCGGGCGATGATGAAGTGTTCGCCGTCCGGTCGCAGCGCCAGCGCCGGCAAGGCGGTCAGACCGAGGCGGTCCGGGCTTTGCTTGATGATGCGGGCTTTAAGGTCCAGGCCTTTGGCGGCCAGCAGCAGGTCGGTTTCGCTGAAGGGTTCGGCCTGGCGGCCGTATTGGTGGGTGAGTTGCGCCGGGTCGGCGGCGACGCCGTGGAATTGGGCCAGCAGCACCAGGCCGAGCAAGCCCAAATCGCTGATGTTTGCGGTGGCGGCGGCGCCGGCCGTGGCAGTTTGAGCAAGCATAAAAGCATGTTTTATTTATCGAATTGGCGCACGATATTGCTTATTAATACCCATTACAAGTATTACGATGAGATTTTAGCGCGTGATTATTGATCGAAATCATTAAGTACTTGTTTGAAATCGAGCTTTCTTCATTCAAATATATTACTAAGTAAAAATACGCATTGACGTTCCTCCCGCAGGACGAAGATCGTCCCCCCGATCACATCGCCCTCCCCCAGCGCCACGCAGCCATCAGGCAGCGCTCGACTTGTGCAAATGTCGCAGCGTATGCGAGCAAGGATTCCCCAAGCCGTCTAGATTGGTACAATAAGCAGCAACATGACGGCGGTCTCAGAGTCCTCCCAGAAGCCGCCCCCGTGAGAACACCCCCAGCATAGGCAGCAGATGACCAGTCAGAACCAGGCAGCCAACCCGGCGCCGAAAGCAGAGGAAGCGGTGCTTCGCGCACCGGAAAACGAAAACACCCTGGCCACTCTGGCCATTCCGCTGGGCGAAACCATTCTGACGCTGACCGCCAATGGCATTCCCATTTACGGCATCCTGCAACGCAGCCGGGCGATGACCGAACAATCCGATTTCTTTCGGCTGCAATTTCGCGGTTATGCTCGCGCCGAGGGGCACCGCTGGCAGTTGTTCGAGGGCGAGGACAGCCATTTTCAGGCCGCCCACAACTGCGCCTGGGTACGGGTGGACCGACCCAGCCGCACCGTCACCTTCGGACCCAAAAGCGGCGTGATGGCCAGCCCCGGCTTCGTCGGCACTGGACTGGACACCTTTCTGTTCGCCAGCGTCATCTCTTGGGCCAAGGGCATTTGTCCGGATCACGCCATCAGCCCCGGCATGATCAGCATGAGCCAGACCTCGTCGGAAGAAGAGCGGCTGCAACGCAACGCCTTTTACGCCAGCCAGGGTTTTGAATTTGAATGGCAGGACGCCAACCAACGCTCGGCCTTGTACTTCAAGGACAAGGTCAACAAGCTGCTGGGAGTGTGGAATAAGGAGCTGATCACCGAGGTGGGTGGCGAGGCGATGCTGCAATCGCTGGCACGGCAGGACGAAACCCGCGCAGAGCTGGAGCAGCGGCTGGAAAAGCTGGAAAGCGTGCACGACAGCCTGAAACGGGCACTGCAAAAAGAGCGCACCACCGCCCAGATCCTGACCGGGGTGCTGATCCTGTTCGCGATCTGCGGACTATGGGCGGTGATCTAGCGCCGCTCTCCTCCGAAAAGCAGACAATGAAGCAGAATCCCAATGACGTTTTCCATGTACTCAAGCGCGCGGTCGCCGCCGCCTGCGCGACGCTTGTCTGGGTCCAGCCTACCGCCGCCGCTCGGCCAGCCGATATTGACCTGGCCGGCAACAGCATCAAGACCTTGACGCTGAAGCCGACGTCGGAGCCGGCGGAATCGGAACAAGGCTGCACCCCGGATCGCCAGTTGTGTATTGAGCTGGTGGCGCAAACCAAGGAAGCTCCGCCCATTCTCAAGATCCGGCCCGCCGCTGGTCAGGATGCTGGCGCACAGCTGGAATTGCGTGATTTACAGACCGACGCGCTATGGGACAATCGCCGCAGCTTGTCGCTGTGGCCTTACGCGCTGCGGCTTGCCGCCACCGATCAAGGCGTGATGGTGGGCATCCGCGAGGATGTCAGCACCATGTATTCCGGCGGAGGCGGTTCTTTCAGCACGCTGCGCCTGCTACAGATTTACCCCAAGGGCTCCGGATTTGAGATGCGCGAGGTGCTGGCACTGCCGCTGTCCAGTTCCCTGATGATACGCGCGTGCTTTTCGGAGCGGGATTACGCTGACCGCCGCGGCGCCTGTCATGACGAATACAGTTTTTCTTCCAACATCAAACTGGACAGAAGCGTCACCTCCGGCTTCCCGCGCTTGATCTACCGCACCCGCGCCACCAGTTTTCCCGGCCCGGTCTCCCGCAGCCGCGACTCGCTGGGCAAGCGCTTGAGGAAAAAAGACATCGCCACCGTGCTGGACCGGGCCTGCACCTTCCAGCGCCTGCTGACACGGCAGCCGGACAGCGGCGCCTATATGCCGGACAAGCCGATTCCGGCCTGCGAAGAGTATCTCGAGCCTTAGAACCTGTTCAATCGTGAGGTGTTGCACGGTGAGTACAAGCTCAAAATGCTCATGTACCACGAGTACATTCCGCTTTTTC
>NZ_LDUI01000048.1:0-476 GCF_001043555.1 Chromobacterium sp. LK1
CCATCGCCCAGATTGAACAGATAGGTGTCACGCGCATAGCTGCCGGTCAGCGTGTCGTTGCCGCTGCCGCCTTCGAACACGTTGTCGTACCCTCTCCATCCGGCAAACAGCTGGTCGTTGCCAGCACCACCACGCAAGGTATCACCCTCAACGCGCCAGTTACCGCCATCGCTACCGCCGTAGATCACGTCGTCGCCGTCACCGCCTTCCAGCAGATCCGCGCCGTTGCCGCCATACAGCGTGTCCTTGCCAGCGCCGCCGCGCAGCGTGTCGTTGCCTTCTTCGCCATACAGCCCGTCGTCGCCCGCCCCGCCTTCCAGCAGGTCGTTGCCGTTGCCGCCATACAGCGAATCGTTGCCGCCGTTGCCCTGGATCCAGTCATTGACGTTGCCGCCGCGCAGCGTGTCGCCCAGTTCGGAACCCACCAGAGGCACGCCCTGCTGCATCAACTGATCCGCCGTCCACTTCACGCCGCT
>NZ_LDUI01000049.1:0-20806 GCF_001043555.1 Chromobacterium sp. LK1
GCGAGGCAAGGCGAAAATGGCTGAGAAAGCGGAATGTACAAGATCGTAAACAGGTTCTAAGAGCCTGTTCAAAGCCTCGCGGGCATCGGCGCGCGCCCGGCAAGTCCGCATCCAGGGGATGGGCTTGGCGGGCGCGGTTTGCGGCGGCGCGCGATGGCGCGCCGGAAAGGGGGCGCTTAGGCCAGGTCGGAAATTACCAACATGGCGATGTTGAAGTAGATCACCAGGCCGGTGCCATCGATGAAGGTGGCAATGAAGGGCGCCGACACCACGGCCGGGTCGATGCGCATCTTCTTAAGCAGCATCGGAATGATGGAGGAGACGATGGCGCTCCAGATGGTGATGGCGATCAGGGTCAAGCACACCACCAAGGCCACTTCGTCTCCCACGCCCAGCATCCAGGCGCGTATCCAGGCCACCACGCCTATGGCCAGCGCAATCATGAAGGAGGTGGTCACCTCTTTGCGCAGCACCGTGCCGATATTGCGCAGGCTGACTTCGCCCATCGCCATCGCGCGCACCAGGGTGGAAGTGATCTGGGTGCCGCTATTGCCACCGGTGCCGATCAGCAGCGGGATGAAGAAGGCCAAGGCGATGGCGGCTTCCAGCTGCTCTTCGAACACTTGCAGGATGGTGCTGGTGTAGGCTTCCGCGAAGAACAGCAGCAACAGCCAGGGCAGGCGTTTTTTCCACAAGCTCCACGGGGAGCTTTCCAGGTAGGAAGTTTCCAGCGGCAGGCTGGCGCCCTGGCGTTGCGCGTCGTCGGTGCCTTCGTCGCGGATCAGCGCGGCGATCTCTTTTTCGTACAGGGCGCCCAGCAGCTTGCCGCCGCTGACCACGGGCGCGAGATCCACGCCCTTGTCTATCAGCTCCGGCACGATGTCGCGGCGTTGTTGACTGGGCTCGACGACAAATGAGGTGGGGCCCATCAGCGCGGAAACCGGCAGCGTCAGATCGGTTTCGGTCAGCAGGCGCTTGACCGAGAGTTGGCCGTGCAGGAAACGGCTGCTGTCGATGACGAAAATCTGGGCGGGAATGTCTTCGTCGCGCAGCTGTTTGAGCATGTGCTCGCGTGCTTCGCTGACTTTCATGTCGCGGCTGAGGGTGATCAGGGTGTCGCTCATGTAGGAGGCGACGGTTTCTTTCAGATTGACTTCGTTTGCCTGAGCGGTAGGCAGGGTGATGCTTGCAAAAGACATGTTGAGGGGTTCCCCGTTAGCTGTTTTATAACCACAAACAGTTGTCACAATGGGGGCGTAAACCAGAAGAGAGAGTGCAGAAAAGCTATCTCCGCGTCTAAGTTTTGGCACTATGCAACGTATCCCGAAAATATCGGGAAGTCACTTTGGGCTATACCTTAATCCGATAAAGCCTGTCCTAACCTTGGGCGTCTCTCGACGTCGTCAGATCAGTGACCTGTGTTTGCATAGGAGCCTCGCCGAACGAGACACTGCATCTTTGGGACGCATGCGCGGCGCGTGGCCGGGCCGATCCCGCGCTGTCGTCGACGCCGCGCTGCGGCAGGGCAGTGCGATCATCGTCTTGGCGCCTTGTTGCTGGGCGCTTCACCTCCTTGGGCTGGGTTTGCGAGCGGTGTTTGAACGTAAGCGTCTGTTTACGATCTGCAGCGCGTCGTGGAGCGTTATACGGTGAGTATGTCTTCGAAATGCCCATGTACCGTGTGTACATTCCGCTTTCTCAGCCGCAACGCCTTGTCTCGCTCTTGCTCGCGAGACTTTGAACAGGCTCTAAGCGCGGGCGGCATTCGCCGCGGCCGATGTCATGGTGCAGTGCAGTAAGGCCGCGGCGAATAACAGCTATGAAAGAGGGGGTATCAAGTAGTTCCTCGATTTTGTAGAGTTTGTGTAATAAAACGCGTTCGCATGTCGATTATTCCCAAACATGCCATTGGCTCGCGAATTGCATGCCAATCACATGTGTTTTTCAAATTGGCTGACCAGGCGTCGCAAATCGCCAGCGGTGGTGTGCAGCTTCTGCGCCACCTGCAAGGTGGCCGCGATGCTGTGGCTGTTCTGCTCGGTCAGATTGCTCATCGTTTCCATGCTCTGCGCCACCTCGGTGGAGGCGGATGACTGCTGTTGCAGCATATTGGCCACGCTGGAGGAGGATTCCGCCACCTTCGCGTTGGCGTTGCGTATCGCCTCCAGTCCCTGGGCCGCCGCTTGTATCGTTTCCTCGGCGGTATGGACCTTGCTCACCGCGGCCTTCACTTCTTCCAGCGCTTCCTGCGAGCGCTCGCGCAGGAAACCCACTGATTGTTCGATTTCCAGCGTGTTGCCGGCGGTGCGTTCCGCCAGTTTGCGAACTTCGTCTGCCACCACGGCGAAGCCGCGACCTTGTTCGCCGGCGCGCGCGGCCTCGATCGCCGCGTTCAGCGCCAATAGATTGGTCTGGTTGGCGATGTCCTTGATCACGCCGGTGACGGTGTTGATCGATTCCACCGATTGCTCCAGCTTGATGATGATGTCGCGGGTGCAGGACACTTCGCTGACCACGGCTTGAGCCGCCTGGCGCGTGTCGCTCATCTGTACCTCGCCTTGATTCGCCAGCTCGGTGGCCTGGTCGGCGAATTCGGCGCTGGCGCGGGTGGATTGAGAAATCTCGTTGACCGACACCGACAATTGCTCCAGCGCCGCCGCCACCCGGGTAATGCCTTCCAGCGTCGATTCGCCGCGGGTGTTCAGCGACTCGGCCTCGGCGTGGGTGGCGCTGGCGGCCTCGCTGACATCCTCGGCGCCGGCGACGACGTCGGCGAGGATGGCGCGCAGATGAATGCGCAGGGTTTCCATTTCTTCCAGCACCGCGCGCGGCTCGCGCAGGCCGGCGGCCGGGATCTGGGTGCTGAAGTCTCCTTCGGCCAGCCGCATCAATGCGTGGCGCGCGGCGTCTATCGGCCGCGCCAGCCAGCGGCCGACGAGATAGCCGGCCGCTGGCGCCCAGGCCGCCGCCAGCGCCAGCAGGGTCAGCCGCGCGGGGCCGTCCGCCGCCGCTGCTGCCAGCGCCAGGGCGGCTGCCGGCAGTTGCGCGAGCAGCAGGCTCGAGGCCAACGTTGGCGGGCTGACGTGGCGGGTTTCCGGAAATGCCTGTCGCCGTTCGCGGATGCGGGCGTAGAGCTGTTCGGCCTCGGCGGTCTGCTCCTTGGTGGGCGCGCTGCGCACCGACATATAGCCCACCGGGCGGTTATTTTCGCAGATCGGCGTCACATAGGCTTCCACCCAGTAGAAATGCCCTTGCTTGGTGCGGTTCTTGACCAGGCCTTTCCATGGGCGGCCGGTCTTGATGGTGGCCCAGAGGTCGGCGAAGGCTTCGGCCGGCATGTCCGGGTGGCGCACGACATTGTGCGAATGCCCGACCAGTTCGTCCTCGCTAAAGCCGCTGATGTCGATGAAGGCGCGGTTGGCGTAGGTGATCTGGCCTTTCAGGTCGGTCTTGGTGACGATGGGGCGATGGGGCAGCAAGAACACCTCGGTGCTGTCCACGGGAAGATTCTTTTTCATGGGTCCGGCTCCAGTCTTGGTCAGCGCCGCGCAACGGCGATCCGGCACGCGCCTGTGGCGGGCCGGGAGCGGAAGGCTGAAATCCCATCCGGGTCAATCTAAATGAGATTGATTAATGTCCACGCTATTTCATTGATTGCACTGAAATTTTGCGTTTACCGCCTCCAATGCAGATATAGAACAAAACTGTGCCGTCAAGCAGTCAAGTTTGATGCGAAGTTGATGTTTTCAGTGAGTTAAAGCCCGGAAAAGGCCGGGCAAAATAAGCATCTTCCTATTTCTTTTGCGATGTCCGCGTGAGGAAAATGGCGCATCCGACTTGGATGCAAGAAAAGCTATGGAACCAGCAAGTGTCAAACTGGGCGTGGGGCCCATGCGGGTATTGGTGGTGGACGATCACGATCTGCAGCGTTTCGCTCTGAAGCAGGCGCTGCGCGAGATCGGCATCGAGAGCATAGACGAGGCGCAGGATGGCCGCGCGGCCTTGGATTTGCTAGTCCAGCGCCGTTACGACCTGATGATCAGCGATCTCAATATGCCGGGCATGGACGGCGTGTTGCTGCTGCGCCACCTGGCCTTGCTGCCGCATGTGCCCCATATCGTGTTCAACAGCACCTTGTCCAAGGACATGCTGATGGGCGCCTACCGGGTGGCCTCGTTTTACAACCTGCCGGTGATAGGCAGCTTGAACAAGCCCTTGTCGATGGAGCAGCTGTGCAAGCTGTGGCAGGCGGTCGCGCGGCGGCCGGCGTGGAATTCGCAGTTGCCCGGCTTTGAGCGTAGCGAGCTGGAGCTGGCCTTGCAGCGTGGAGAGATTGTGCCCTGGTATCAGCCACAGGCCGATCCCGGTTTGCTGCGGGTGGTGGGCGTGGAGGCGCTGGCGCGGTGGAACCATCCGACGCGCGGCGTGCTGGAGCCGTCGGAGTTCCTGCCTGGCCTGGAGCATTACGGCCTGGACGAGTCCTTGTTCTTCGCCATCTTCCGCGCGGTGGTGGCGGATTACCGGCGCTGGAGCAGGCAATTGACGTTGTCGGGCCTCAAGGTGTCGATCAATCTTACCGCCGGTCAGTTCTGCAACCCCGAATTGCCGGCCAGCCTGGCGGCGGCGGTGGAAGAAATGGGGATGGCGCCGGCCTTGCTGACGCTGGAGCTGACCGAGACCCAGCGCTTGAAAAATATCTACCAAGCGCTGGAAAACGCGATCCGGCTGCGCATGGCCGGCTTTCGCGTGTCGCTGGACGATGTCGGTTCCGGCTACAACGGCTTGCAGTACTTGCGCGAGCTGCCGGTGACCGCGATCAAGATAGACCGATCGCTGGTGGCCGGCGCGGCCGAGGACGAGGTGGCCAGGGATATCCTGGAGTCCACCATCCTGCTGGCCAAGGACCGCAATATCCAGGTGGTGGCCGAAGGCGTCAGCGAGGAGGCCGACCTGCAGCTGATGGCGCGGCTGGGGGTCGATTATGTGCAGGGCTATTTGCTGGGCTGGCCGATGCCGGCGGAACGGGTGCCGGATTATCTGCGGCGGCGCGGCCAGGGTTGAGCCAAGGGTTTGGCTGCTTCTCAGCCCGGCTTGCCGTCGGAGCGTGGCCGCCAGTAGCTGGGCAGGAAGGCGCGGCCCCAGGCCGCCAGGGTCAGCAGCCAGCCCAGGGCCGCCGCGCCGTACAGCCAGCCGGACCAGACGCCGGGCAGCATCTCGGTGGCCACCCGGGTCAGCGCCAGCCAGTGCGCGGCCAGGTAGAGCCGCCACAAGCCGGTTCCGGCCTGCAATGGCTGGCCGGAGTGGCCCAGCGTCACCCGCGACACGAAGGCGATCATCATGGTCAGAAAGAAGCCTACGGTGACCGCGTGCAGTGCCGCCAGCGCCAGCCGCGGCGACGCCAGCCAGCCATTGAGCGCATACAGCCCGAAGCCTATCGGCAGCCAGGCGAAGGCCAGGTGCAGCATGCCCAGCAGCCGCACCCGCAGCGCGGCCACCAGCCGCCAGCGCCAGCTGACGTAGGCCAGCAGCGCGGCCATCGCCGCGTCCAGCGGCCAAGCGGGCAGGCCGAAGCCGTCCAGCAGGCCGTGGCCCAGCGAGCCGGCCAGCATCGCCGCCAGCAGCCAGCCCGGCCGCCACGGCTGGTACAGCGGCAGCGCGTTGGCGGAGAAGAAAGGCAGCATGCGGTGGCAGACGGTCAGGAATACCGGCAGCAGGAAACCCCAGAGCGCCAGATTGCGCATCCACAGCCAGCCGCGGCCGTCCTGGAACAATAGCCAGTAGCCGCCGGCCAAGAGCGCCAGCACGCCGCAGCACAGCGCCGCCAGCACCGCGCAGGCATGGCGGCGGTCCGGCTGCGGGCTCGCCAGCAGCAGGCAGGCGAAAGTCAGCATGAGGCCGCTGAAGCCCAGCGTGTACAGCGCGTGGCCGGCCAGGGTCCAGGCCATGCCCAGCCACAGTCCGGCCAGCCATAGCAGCAGCCCGGCGACCAGCAGCGCCGGCACGCCGATGAAGATGACGCGGCCTGGCGGCTCCACGCCCAGCCAGCGCGGGCCGGCGGTAAACAGAAAGCCGGTCATGAACAAAGGGAAAAAGCCGAACAGCATCAGGAAGCCATGGGCCAGCGAAGCGGGCACGATCAAGGCGGCGTGGACGCCGAGCAGGCGGCTGGCCAGCTCGGCGCTCCAGGCGGCCAGCAGCAGGATGGCGAACAGCATGCCGGGCAGAAAGGCGGCGCGATGCGGCGCTTGCGCCAGCATCGCCGCGGGGTGGGGGTGTTTCATCGCGGACTCGATAAGACTTGTGGGCGCCTCAGTATCGCCGCGCCGAAGCCGGCGCGGACATGATTTGGATCAAGGCTTTCCGAGCCTGCCTTCCCGGCTCAGGCGCGCTGCTGCAGCAACTCCGACACGTCGCGCACCACTTGCACCACTTCCTTGGCGCCGGCGCGGATCTCGGCGATGGAGTCGCGCGCCTGCTCGGACAGCTGCAGGCTGGTGTCGGCCAGGCCGCGCACTTGCTGCATCGAGGTGATGGCGGACTTGGAATCTTCCTGGATGCTGCGCACGATGCCGGAAATCTCGCCGGTGGATTGGCTGGTGCGCTCGGCCAGCTTGCGCACTTCGTCGGCCACCACCGCGAAGCCGCGGCCCATCTCGCCGGCGCGCGCCGCCTCGATCGCCGCGTTCAAGGCCAAGAGATTGGTCTGGTCGGCGATCTCGCTGATGGTGCTGATGATGGTGCCGATCTGGCCGGAGCTGTCGCCCAGCTTGGTGATGATGACGGAGGAGCTTTCCACGCTGGATGCCACCTTGGTGATTTCGCTGGCCGCCTGTTCCAGCACCGCGCTGCCCTTGACCGATAGCTGCTCGGTATTGACCGACACTTCCACCGCGGATTGGGCGTTCTCGGCCTGGGCCTGTAGTTGCTGCACCCGGCGGCTGATGTCCTGGGCGAACTTGACCACCCGCACCGGCTTGCCGTTGAGGTCGTACACCGGGTTGTAGGTGGCTTCCAGCCAGATGGTCTGGCCGTTCTTGCTCAGGCGCTTGAACTGGCCCTGGAAGAACTTGCCCTGGCGCAGCTGGCGCCAGAACTCGGCGTAGTCCTGGCTGGCGGCGTAGTCGGCGTCGCACAGCATGCGATGGGGCTTGCCGCGGATTTCGGCCAGCGTATAGCCAAAGGTATTGAGGAAATTCTCGTTGGCATCCTGGATATTGCCGTCCAGATCGAATTCGATCTGCGCCATCGAACGGCTGATCGCCAGGCGGATCGCCTGGTCGTTCTGCTCCTGGTGCACTTGCTCGGTAATATCGGACGCCACCTTGACCACGCCGCACACCTGGCCGTTGCTGGACAGCACCGGGGTGTAGCTGGCCTCCAGCCAGATCTCCTCGCCGTTCCTGGCGTAACGGTTGAAGCGGCCGTTGACCGGCTCGCCGCGTCGCAGCTGCTGCCAGAATTCGGCATAAGCCGGGCTGCTCACATAGTTCTTGTCGCAGAAGATCCGATGCGGCTTGCCTATCACTTCATCGCGCTGGTAACCCATGGTGCGCAGGAAGTTGTCGTTGACATTGGTGACCACCCCGTCGGGCGTGAATTGTATCATCGCCATCGAGCGGTCGATGGCGGACAGCATGCCGCGCAGGCCGTCCAGTTGGCCGGTCAGCTCGTTGAGCTGCTCCTTCAGTTTTCCGGTGAAAAAGGGCATGGCTGCCTCCATTCTAATTGCGATACAGGAGTGCCAGTGGAGCACGCCAAGCTCATTTCAAACTAATACATTCCACATGATTTAAAAGGGAAATTTATTTTTGAATGAATTTCTTATTACTGGGCGGCATTGGCCATAGGCACGGATTAAGAGTGTATCCAGCTATTGCGTCAATAACATCTCGCCATTGATTGGCTGCTGATTTAAGACAAATGCAAAAGCCGGGCTTATCATGGGCGCGCAACCCACCCGTCCAACTCAATGGAGCGCGCATGAGCGATTTATCCGCCTTTCCCATCACTCGCAAATGGCCTGCGAAATATCCGGAACGTATCCAGCTGTATTCGCTGGCCACGCCCAACGGGGTCAAGGCGTCCATCATGCTGGAAGAGACCGGCCTGCCTTATGAGGTGCACCTGGTCAGCTTCGACAGCAATGATCAGTTGTCGCCGGAGTTTCTGTCGCTGAACCCCAATAACAAGATTCCCGCCATCCTCGATCCGCGCGGCCCGGGCGGCAAGCCGCTGGCCTTGTTCGAGTCCGGCGCCATTTTGCTGTATCTGGCGGAAAAGAGCGGCCAATTGCTGCCGCGCGACCCCGCCGCGCGTTATGAAACCATTCAGTGGCTGATGTTCCAGATGGGCGGCATCGGCCCGATGTTCGGCCAGCTCGGTTTTTTCCATAAATTCGCCGGCAAGGATTACGAGGACAAACGGCCGCGCGACCGTTATGTGAACGAGTCGCGCCGCTTGCTGGCGGTGCTGGACCAGCGCTTGAGCGGCCGCCAGTGGATGATGGGGGACGATTACAGCATCGCCGATATCGCCATCTTCCCCTGGGTGCGCAATCTGATCGGTTTTTACGATGCCGGCGCATTGGTGTCGATTGCGGATTTCCCGCAGGTGACGCGGGTGCTGGACGCCTTCCTGGCGCGGCCGGCGGTGCAGCGCGGGCTGACGATTCCGGCGAGATCGTAAACCGCCTGTTTCAGATGACCTTGCCCGCGTATGAAAAAGCCCCCGTCCGGGGGCTTTTCATTTGCTTAGAGCCTGTTCAAAGTCTCGCGAGCTAAGGCGAGACAAGCCGTTGCGGCTGAGAAAGCGGAATGTATGGTTGGTACATGAGCATTTCGAAGACGGTACTCACCGTGTGACGTCTCACGACGCGCAGCAGACCTTGAACAGGTTCTTAGTCCACTGGGCTGACCTCGCCCGGCTGGCTGGCGCGGGCGCGTATCACCTTGCCGGTGGCGCTGTTGCGCACGCGGATGATCTCGCCCTGGCGGCCATTGCCCAACGCCTCGCCGGCGGCGACCACTTCGATGCCGCTGTTGCGCGCGACGATGCGCACTTCCTCGCCGCGCTTGACCAGCAGGCTGGCTTCCAGCGCCTTGAGCCGCAAGGGCTGGCCCTGACGCAGCGCGGTGCGGTTGCTCAAGCCTTCCAGCTTGGTCTTGGCGCCGACCATGTCGGCCGGGTCCAGCACCGGGCGCTCCATCCATTCGATGTCGCCGGCGTCCAGCAGGCTGCGCGCCGGGATGTCGCGCGCCGCTACCGCCACGCGGGCGCTGATTTCGGCGCGAACGATGAATTCGGCGTCCCAGCCGGCGGCGTCGCAGCGCGCCTGCAGCCGCATGCGGCTGGGCGCGCGCTCGTCCAGCGCGACGACGCGCACTGGCTCGGGGCAGGGCGGGGCGTTGAAGCCGCGTGGCGGCAAGGCCTTGACGCTGATGCGGGGCGCTTCCAGGCCGGCTTTTTCCGCTTTCTGCAGCAGCAGCGCGCGTGCGCTTTGTTCCACCGCGGCGGCGGCGGGATAGGGGGCCGCCAGCGTGCGAGCGCCGGGCAGGATGAGCAGCGCGGCCAATAGCGGCGCGGTTTGATGCCAATAGGGTGTGAAAATTCCCATTACAGATGACTTGGTAATTATCCCGTATACGTGAGGGGGTGCGGTTATTAGTATCGCTTTTCAATCGAGCGGCCATTTAATGTGAATTAGATAGCCGATGTTTAAACATGGTAGAGAAGCGCATGGATCTAGGCAATGGGTCTGCACCTTGATAAAGCATTGAGCGTTCACCCGGCTGCCTTGCAGTTGCGAGCGGAGCGCACCCGCATCCTGGCGTCCAATATCGCCAACGAGAACACGCCGGGGTATCAGGCGCGGGACATCGACTTCAAAACGGCTTTGGCCGCCTCGGCGGACGACGCCGCGTTTCCGTTGGATTCGCCGTCCGGCGACTTGCAATACCGGCGGCCCAATCATCCCGCGCGCGACGGCAATACCGTCGAGTTGGGCGTGGAGCAGGCCGAGTTCGCGCAGAACGTTTCCGAATTCCAGACCAGTCTCGCCTTCCTGAACATGAAGTTTCGAGGGCTGGCCAAAGTGATAGCAGGTCAGTAAACCATGTCCTTCCGCGATATTTCCCGCATCGCCGGCTCCGCCATGACGGCGCAGACGGTGCGTCTCAACACCGTGGCCAGCAACCTGGCCAACGCCGACACCGCCGCCGGCAGCGAGCAAATGGCTTACCGTTCCCGCAAACCGGTGTTCGCCACTCAATATCGCGGCGGAGACGGTTTTGACGGCTGGCGCGGCGCCAGCGTCGGCGTGCTGGACGTGGTGCAGAACCAGGAGCCGGTGCGCAAGGCGCACGAGCCAGGCAATCCGCTGGCCGATGCCGACGGCAATGTTTTCTATTCCAATGTGAACGCGGTGGAAGAGATGACCGACATGCTGTCGGCCTCGCGCGCGTTCCAGACCAATGTGGAAGTGCTGGCCCGAGTCAAGGGCATGCAGCAGGACCTGCTGAAACTGGGAGACAACGCATGAGCGTGAACGCCGCGCAAAACGGGCAGCAGAGCCAGTCGGCCGCCTCCAATGGCTCCAATCCGGCAGTGGCGCCGGCCGCCGGCCAGAGCACCGGCATGGACGATATGTTCATGAAGCTGCTGCTGGCGCAGATCCAGAACCAGAACCCGCTGGACCCCACCGACGCCTCGCAGTTCGTCAGCCAGCTGGCGCAGATGAGCCAGATGAAGAGCTCCGCCGACATGCTCAAGCAATTGCAGGGCAATGCGCTGATGCTGCGCGAACTGCAGGGGGTGTCGCTGGGCTCGCAAGTGGGACGCCAAGTGCTGGTACAGGCCGATCAGGCGCACCTGAGCGGCAAGGACCCCTTGTCCGGCCGCGTGACCCTGTCCGGCGAAGAACAGCAGGTGTCGCTGGTGCTGACCGACGCCGGCGGCAAGGAAACCGTGATCGATCTGGGCAAGCGCCCGGCCGGCGAGTTCGATTTCAACGTCGATCCAAGCAAGCATGGCCTGGTGGAGGGCGAGTACAAGCTGGAAGTGCGCGCCGCGTCCAAATCCAAGGCCGGGCTGGAAATGCTGGCCACCGTGTCTGGCGTGCGCCTGCCCATCAACGGCGGCGAACCGACGCTGACGCTGGCCGGTCTCGGCGAATTCCCCGCCTCCGCCATCACCCGTCTGCTGGGCAAAACCCAGGCCTGAAGCGCCGATTCAAGATACCTAAAACTTTGGAGCGACCATGAGTTTCGACATTGCTTTGTCCGGCATCAACGCCGTCAACAACCAACTGGGCAATATCAGTAACAACATCGCCAACACCGGCACCTACGGCTTCAAATCCAGCCGCACCAGCTTTTCCGCGGCCTACGCCGGCGCGCAGCCGATGGGGGTGGAAGTGGTCGGCCACAGTCAGAACATGGCGCGCAACGGCAATACCGTGCGCACCGGCCGTCCGCTGGACGCCGCCATCGACGGCCGCGGCTTCTTCGTCAGCCGCGACCTGAACGGCGGCATGGCCTATTCGCGCGTCGGCATCTTCACCGCCGACAAGGACGGCTACCTGGTGGATGGCTACAACCGCCGCGTGCAAGGCTACGGCAAGGCCGATGGCAATGCGCTGGGCGCCTTCGGCGATATCAAGATCCCCAACGGCAACATCCCGGCCAAGGCCAGCGACAAGCTGCAATACGTCGGCAATATGTCGGCGGGCTGGAGCGTGCAGACCATGCCGTTCGACAAGGCGCAGAACACCTTCAACAGCTCGGCGGTGTCCACGGTTTACGATTCCCTGGGCAATAAGCACAACCTGACCCAGTATTTCTGCAAGACCGGTTCGGGCGCCATCACCGTCCACTACACGCTGGACGGCGCGGATCTGGCCACCACCGCCACCTTGAATTTCGACACCGACGGCAAGCTGACCAGCCCCACCGCGCCGGTGGCGCTGAATCTGGGCACCCCGGCCGGCGCCTCCGCGCTGTCTGTGAACCTGGACTACACCGGCACCACTCAGTTCGCCGGCGAAAGCAGCCAGACCCTGAACGCCAGCAATGGCTACCCGTCCGGTTCGATGACCGGCACCAGCCTGAACGACAACGGCGACGTGGTGGCGGCTTACAGCAATGGCCAGAAGCAGGTGGTGGGCACCTTGGCCATCGCCAACTTCCCCAACGAATCCGCGCTGCAAGCGACCTCGCAAACCAGCTGGGTGGAAACCGCAGGTTCCGGCACCGCGGTGTATTCGCGTCCGGGCGCCGGCCTGTCCGGCAATCTGCTGGCCTTCACCCTGGAACAGTCCAATGTGGACATGACTTCGGAACTGGTGGACCTGATGACCGCGCAGCGCAATTACCAGGCCAACACCAAGGTGATTTCCACCGAAAACCAGACCATCCAGGCGTTGATGCAGGCGGTCTAAGGCGGGGCACGAATAAATGGACGCACTGATCTACACCGCGATGAGCGGCGCCGACCGCATGCTCAAGGCGCAGCAGATACACGCCAACAACATCGCCAACGCCGAAACCGGCGGCTTCCGCGCCGACATCGGCGTCAGCACCAGCCAGGCGGTGCCGGGCTATGGCTACGACGCGCGCCACCTGAGCCAGAACGGCGCCAACGCGGTGGACGTGCGCAGCGGCGCGGTAGTGCAAACCGGCCGTGATCTAGACGTGGCGGTGCAGGGCGACGGCTTTCTGACGCTGCAAGGGCCGGACGGCAGGGAGGTCTACACTCGCGCCGGCAATATGGTGGCGGACGTGGACGGCAAGCTGAGCGTCAATGGCCACCCGGTGCTGGGCGACGGCGGTCAGATCACCGTGCCGCCCGACTACGTCAAGCTGCACATCGGCAGCGATGGCGTGATCTCGGTGCTGGCCGCTGGCGAAAGCGAAATGCAGCCGATAGACAAGCTCAAGCTGGTCAAGCCGCAGCCGCAGGACATCGCCAAGGACGTCAATGGCCTGGTGATCAGCCGCCAGGGCGGCGCGCTGGCCGCAGACGATACCGTCAAGGTGCAGGGCGAGCACCTGGAGCGCAGCAATGTGTCGGCGGTGGAAGAAATGGTGGCCACCATGACGCTGAACCGCAACTTTGAAATGCAGATGCGTTTGTTCAACTCCGCCAGCGACATGGTGGAGGCGGGCAACCGCCTGGTGCGCGCCTGATCCGGCATTCCAATAACAGCGCCGCGGCCAAGGTCGACGGCGCAAACCATCGGGGAATCGAAACATGAATCCAGCTTTGTGGGTGAGCAAGACCGGCATCCAGGCGCAGGACGCGCGCCTGACCTCCATCGCCAACAACCTCGCCAACGTCAACACCGTCGGCTTCAAGCGCGACCGCATGGTGTTCGAGGACCTGTTCTACCAGGTGGATCGTCAGCCGGGCGGCAAGACCGACCAGGACAATACCGCGCCCTTGGGCGTGCAATTGGGCAACGGCACCCGGCTGGTGGGCACCCAGAAGGTGTTCACCCCCGGCCCGCTGACCACCACCAATCAGTCGCTGGACGTGGCCATCGTCGGTCAGGGCTTTTTGCAAGTGAAGATGAGCAACGGCGAAACCGGCTATACCCGCGCCGGCCAGCTGCAGCGCAATGATCAGGGCGCCATCGTCACCCCGCAAGGCCTGCCGCTGGAACCGTCCATCACCATTCCGGGTGATGCGTCCTCGGTGACCATCAGCGAAACCGGTACCGTCAGCTATACCCGCGGCAGCAGCAGCACGCTGGAAACCGCTGGCCAGATCGAGCTGGCCAGCTTCGTCAACCCGGCCGGCCTGCTGGCGCTGGGCGACAATCTGTTCCAGAAAACCGCCGCCAGCGGCGATTCCACCGCCGACGCGCCGGGTTCCGGCTCCTTGGGCAAGCTGAAGCAGGGCGCGCTGGAAGGCTCCAACGTCCAGGTGGTGGAAGAGATGGTGGACATGATCGCCGCGCAGCGCACCTATGAGATGAACACCAAGGTGCTGAGCGCCGCCGACAATATGATGCAGTACCTGGCGCAGTCGGCGCGATGAAACTGCTGGCCCTGATGCTGTCCGCCTTGCTGCTGGCCGGCTGCGCGCAGCCGATTCCACCGCAGACCACGCAGGAATTCGCGCTGCCGGAATTGCTGCAGCAGCCGCAGCGCGGCAAGGGCGGCGGCGTGTTCACCGTCGCCGGCGCGCAATCGCTGACCTCGGACAGCCGCGCCTTCCGTCCCGGCGACGTGCTGACCGTGGTGCTGGAAGAAACCACCCAGGCCAGCAAGAAGGCCGGCACCAGTTTCGGCAAGAAATCCGGCGCCAGCGTGGCGCCGTCGCTGCTGGGCAATACCACCTTCCGCGCGCAAGTGGGCGTGGACGCCAGCCGCGATTTCAACGGTTCCTCCACCTCCACCCAGCAGAACATGCTGTCCGGCGCGCTGACCGTGGTGGTGCACAAGGTGCTGGGCAACGGCCTGCTGGAAGTGAAGGGCGAAAAGCAGCTGGTGCTGAACCAGGGCGAGGAATTCCTGCGCCTGGCCGGCTATGTGCGGGTGGAAGACATCGACACCGACAACCGCGTGTCCTCGCTGCGCATCGCCAACGCGCGCATCGGCTACTCCGGTCGCGGGGCCTTGTCGGACGCCAACGAACCCGGCTGGCTGATGAAGTTCTTCGCCAGCCCGCTGATGCCGTTCTGAACGGCGGGCGGCGGGGAGTTTGGGCGGGACAACAGGCGGGCGCTGACGGGCGTCCGCCGTTCGCGTATGCGGTCCTTGGGGCGCGCATGCGCAATCACAGAATCATTCAGGGCGGATCATGCACGGTTTTATCAAGCAAATGACGGGATGGGCGCTGCTGCTGGCGGCGACGCTGGCGACGGCGCAGCCCTTGCGCAATCTGGTGACGGTGGAGGGCATCCGCGAAAACCAGTTGATCGGCTACGGCATCGTGGTGGGCCTGGACGGCACCGGTGACAACTCCCAGGTCAAATTCTCCGGCCAGTCGGTGGCCAATATGCTCAAGCAGTTCGGCCTGAAAATGCCGGAGCGCACCGACACCAAGGTCAAGAACGTGGCGGCGGTGATGGTCAGCGCCAGCCTGCCGCCGGGTTACGGCCGAGGCCAGACCATAGACGTCACCGTGTCCTCGCTGGGCGACGCCAAGAGCCTGCGTGGCGGCACCTTGCTGCTGACCCAGTTGAAGGCGGCCAACGGTGAAATCTACGCGCTGGCCCAGGGCAATGTGGTGGTGGGCGGCGTTTCCGCCCAGGGCAAGAGCGGCTCCAGCGTCACCGTCAACACCCCCACCTCCGGTCGCGTGCCCAATGGTGCGTCCATCGAGCGCGAAATCCCCAGCGACTTCGAAGAAGGCGACAGCGTGCGCCTCAGCCTGCGCCGGCCCAATTTCGAAACCGCCACCAATATAGTCAAGGCCATCAACGCCAGCTTCGGCCGCGTGGCCAGCACTCGCAACGCCACCACCATCCAGGTGCGCGCGCCGCTGGATCCCACCGAGCGCGTCGCCTTCGTCGCGCGGCTGGAAAAGGTCAATGTCGGCGTCGGCAGCGAAGTGCCGCGCGTGGTGTTCAACTCGCGCACCGGCACCGTGGTGATCAGCCAGGGTGTCACCGTGCGTCCGGCGGCGGTGTCGCACGGCAGCCTGCGCGTGGTGATCTCGGAAAACCCCAGCGTCAGCCAGCCCGGCCCGTTCAGCAACGGCCAGACCACCACGGTGCCTAATTCCACCGTCAACGTGGATCAGGGCTCCGGCCGCATGTTCAAGTGGCCGGCCGGCGCCAGTCTGCGCGCCATCATCGACACCGTGAACAGCACCGGCGCCACGCCGGACGACATCATGGCGATACTGCAGGCGCTGGATCAGGCCGGCGCGATCGACGGCGAACTGGTGGTGATCTGATGGAAAGCAAAAACATACAAGCAGCGCTGGCGATGCCGGCCGACGCCAAGGACGAGCCGGCGGTGCAGCCGGCCTCGCCGGAATACCGCCGCAAGGCCGGCGCCGCGGCGGAGCAGTTCGAGGCCCAATTCGTGCGCGAGATGTTCAAGCAGATCCGCAAGACCACGCGCGAGATCGCCGGCGAGGACAGCATCTTCGCCAACTCCATTAATGGCGACATGATGGATTTCGCCGACGGCGCGGTGGCGGATCAACTGGCCAAGCAACGGGTGTTCGGCGTCGCCAACGCCATCCTGCGCCAGCTGCTGCCGGAGGAGGGTGGCAATATTCACCTTAAAAACGGCGGCGCGCCGGTCGCAAGCGATAAACAGAACCCCGGCTCGCTGCCGGACGCGCAGGGCCTGGCAGCTTTCGCTCCGCCGCTGCTGCCGCTGAATAAAAGGTAAGAATCGCCATGCGCATGATAGACAACGCGCTGACCGGCGCCGTCGCCTCCCAGGCCGCGCTGAACGCCGTCAGCCAGAATATCGCCAACCAGATGACCCCGGGCTACTCGCGCCAGGGCGTGGTGCTGACCGCGCTGATGCCCGGCAGCGGCGACCCGTACAGCGCCGGCTCCGGCGTGGTGGTCAACGCGGTGCGCCGCTTCAACGACGACTTCAAGAACCTGCAGCTGTGGCAGGCGGCGTCCAGCCAGGGCGAACTGGTGGCGCAGAATCCTTACTTCGGTCAGTTGGAGCAAGTGATGGGCCGCGACGGCAGCAGCCTGTCAGCCGGCTTCGACCAGTTCTTCCAGGCGCTCAGCGCCGCCAGCCTGTCCGGCGATGCGATGCGCGACCCGGTGATCCGCAGCGCGGAAGCGCTGGCGCAGCGCTTCAACAACCTGGACAAGGTGTTCGGCTCGCAACTGGCCGCCATCGCCGAGCAACGCTCCGCCACCGTCACCCAGATCAATAGCTCGGTGGCCAATATCGCCGACCTCAACGCCAAGATCGCCGCCGGCAAGGCCATAGATACCAATACCTCAGGCCTGGAAGACGAGCGCGACCGCCAGATAGACTCGCTGTCGGCCCTGGTGGAAGTGCGCGTGGTGTCGCAGCCGGACGGCAGCAAGAACGTCAGCCTCAAGAGCGGCCTGCCGCTGGTGGCCGACACCCAGGCGGCCACGCTGAGCAATACCAGCCAGCCGGATGGCAGCCAAGTGCTGACGCTGAATTTCTCCAAGGACAAATACACCCTGGCCGGCGACGGCCTGGGTGGCCAGCTGGGCGGCCTCAATCAATACGAAATCCAGACCGTGCGCCCGATGCGCGCTCAGGTGAAGACCCTGGCCAGCGAAATGGCGCAGCGCGTCAACGACCAACTGGCCAAGGGCTATGACAATAACGGTCAGCCGGGCAAGCCGCTGTTCGTTTACGACGCCTCCGGCGTCAACGGCATCCTGAAAACCAGCGGCATCACCTCGGCCGAGCTGGGCTTCTCCGGCGATCCGGCCAAGCCCGGCGACAACAGCAATTTGCTGGCGGTGATCGGCCTGCAACAGCAAAAGATCACCATGCCCGGCGTCGGCGCCGTCACCATTGGCGATGCTTACTCGCAAATGGTGGGCAAGCTGGCGGTCAGCAGCAAACAGAACAAATCCGGCCTGGAAAGCGCCAAGGTGATCCGCGCCGAGGCGGAAAAGAGCTGGCACAACACCAGTGGCGTCAATCGCGATGAAGAGGCGATGGACCTGCTGGAGTTCCAGAAAATGTATCAGGCCAATATGAAGGTGATCAGCGTGGCGAACCAGCTGTTCGAAAGCACCTTGTCCATCTTGTAAGGAAGACAGCATGCGCGTTTCCAGCAATCAATACCTGTCCACCATGCAGTTGGCGATGCAGACCAGCAACTCCGCCCTGGCCGAGATGCTGCAGCGCATGTCCAGCGGCGATCGGCTGCTGGCGCCGTCGGACGACCCCATCGCCAGCGTGCGCCTGCTGCGCCTGCAGCGCGAAGAAGCGGCGCTGGACCAGTATCAGCAGAACATCGGCGCGCTCAGTTCCACGCTGTCCAAGAACGAGTCGATACTCGACAGCATCAGCCTGGACATCCGCGACGCCAAGGACCTGTTGACCGCCGCCGCCAACAACCCGCCGGTGGACGATCTCAAGGCAATGGCGACGCCGCTGCGCAGCCTGCGCGAAAGCCTGTTCTACTCCGCCAACACCAAGGACGCCGAGGGTCGCTACATGTTCTCCGGCTCCAAGCCCGCGGTGGCGGCCATCGCCTACGACGCCGCCCAGCCGGCGGGCAGCCGCTACAGCTTCGCCGGCAATACCGACAAGCAGCAAGTGGTGGTGGGCGAGGGCATCACCCAGGATTCCAATGTCACGTTGGAAAACATGGCCGAGATCCTGAACCAGTTGGACAAGACCATAGGCCGGCTGGAAGACCCGGCGCTGGACAATAAGGATCCGACCGTGGCCGCCGACATTCGCAGCGCGATGAACGCCAGCGACAAGGCGTTGGAAGGCATCTCCAGCAAGATCGCCCAACTGGGCGGCACGCAGAACATCATGAAAACGCTGACTCTCAATCACGACAATGTCAGCCTTTCCAATAAACAGACCATGACCAAGTTGGGCAGCCTTGATTACGCCGATGCCTTCATTCAGTTGGGCGGCTACACCATGGCGCTGCAAGCCAGTCAAAAGGCCTATGGCCGTGTCAGCCAGTTGTCCCTGTTTGACGTGATCTGATCGAGCCTGGCATGAACACACCGATTTCCTCCGTCAACGTCAAGCAAAGCGGCAAGCGCTGGGGCAAGGACGCCGGCGCGGTCGCCGCCGCCGCCACGATCGAGCGCACGCCGGCGCCGCAAGCGCAGTCGGCCGCGCAAGTGCGCGGCGCGCCGACCTCGGGCTGGCGCTATAGCGCCCAGCTCAATGAGCAACTGACCTCGGCGCAGCAAGCGCTGTCCTTTGTCGACGGCCTGTTGGGTCAGCTCGAAGGCGTCAAGTCCGGCCTCAGCCGGGAACTGACTCAGCGTCAGCTCAATCAGGGAGAGCTGCAACGCCAACTGGAACAATTCAACGCACAGTGGCGCCAGCGCCAGACGGCCAGCGGCGGCAGCCTGGATGGCCAGTTGCGCTTCCATCTGGCCGGCGATTCGCGCCAGGGCTTCACCGTCAAAGGACTGGAGCTGGCTACGCTGGCCGGCGGCCAGGCCGAAACCCTGGTGTTTTCCACCGGCGA
The DNA here is from genome assembly GCF_001043555.1 of Chromobacterium sp. LK1. Lineage (NCBI taxonomy): Bacteria > Pseudomonadati > Pseudomonadota > Betaproteobacteria > Neisseriales > Chromobacteriaceae > Chromobacterium > Chromobacterium sp. LK1. The sequence goes on from NZ_LDUI01000049.1 coordinate 19,138, forward strand.
GTCCGGCGCGGCGCCAACCTCGGTGCAAGTGGGGGGCGGCGTGGGGGAGGAGGAAGTCCTGCGTCGCTTCAATCGAGCCTTGGCCGGCGGCGGCGTGCGCGCGGAAGTCAATGAAGACGGCCAACTGGCATTCAGCGTGCCGGAAGCGCAATGGGCGGCCTTGAATGAGCGCATGACCGTGCGCGGCGGCGGCGTCCGCTTTCCCGGCGGCGTGCCGCAGCGCCTGAAGCTGCAGCCGGAGGCGGAAGCCTTCCAGCCCGAGCGCTGGAAAGTCGACGATCACGCCCAGGTGCGTCAGGCCTTGCAGAATGTGGTGCGCTCCATCGGCCAATTGCATCAGACCCGCGCCGCGATCAATAGCGCGATCGCCGAAGCGCAGCACTCCATCGAGCAACTGTCGCATATGAATGAGCAGAGCTGGGCCAGCCAGTTCGTATCCGACTTCAATGCCCGGCTCAACCAGCCGGATAGCTATCGCAACTTCTATGAACTGGTGCCGGCGCTGATCGGCGTCAGCCGTTACCGGGTGCTGTCGCTGCTGTCGCTCAGCTAGACACGGTGCCAGCGGCCAGCATTGCCTGGTCTCCAGGGCGTCGATGATCTTTGGCTTCATTGACGCCAGTCCGCGATCTTCACACAATCAGCCATTCCCATCTCAAGAACGGCTTGGCGATTCATGACTACCAGCGGCAACAAGCCGGCCCGACGCGTGGAAGTTGGCGGCCGCAGCGTGTACCTCCACAGCGTGCCGCGTCACTCGCTGCACGACCTCTACCATTTCTGCATGACCATCAGCTGGCCGCGCTTCTATCTATTCATCGCCGCCGCCTTCATTGCATTGAATCTATTGTTCGCCGGGCTCTACCAGGCACAGGCCGGCGGCATTGCCAACCAGTACCCGCAGGGTTTTCTCGGCGCCTTCTTCTTCAGTGTCGAAACGCTGGCCACCGTCGGCTACGGCGATATGCATCCGCAAAGCCTGTATACCCATTGGATCTCGATGCTGGAAATCTTCATCGGCATGATGAGCATCGCGCTGATCACCGGCGTCAGCTTCGCCCGCTTCTCGCGGCCGCGGGCGCGCATCGTGTTCACCCATAGCCCGGTGGTGCGCATGCTGAACGGCGAGCCGGCGTTGATGCTGCGCGCCGCCAACGCCAGGAACAATGTGATCATCGACGCCAGCGCCCGGCTGCGGCTGTTGCAGGATGAAGTCAGCGCCGAGGGCGTGAGCTTCCGCAAGCTGCACGACCTGGCCTTGGTGCGCGAGCAGCATCCGATGTTCGTATTGGGCTGGACCCTGGTGCACAAGCTTGACGAGGCTAGTCCTTTATATGAAAGAGACGCCGAGTCGCTGGCGGCCGTCCGCGCGCAGCTTATCCTGTCCATCAACGGCATAGACGAAACCACCGTGCAGCCGATGGTGGCGCGCCATACCTTCTCGCACCAGGACATACGCTGGAACCATGCTTTCGCCGACCTGATCTATACCGACGCCGAAGAAAACGACCATGTCGACTACCAGAAACTGCAGGAAGTGAGGCCGCTGTCGCCTGATTCCGGCCGGTTTGGCGAAGACTGAGCGCGTGTCGTTGCTGGCAGTGTATTGAGATTCAAAGGCTTAGTCGAAAGCAGCGATTTTTTGTGTTGAAAGGTGTTGACGGGTGAG